>CAJCHQ010000440.1 GCA_903970295.1 Bryobacterales bacterium | reverse complement strand
TCGCGCTGGTGGTGGTTCCGGGTCACTAAGCCGCCAGGCGCAGGCTGCAGAGGCAGCGAGCCATGAGGGTCAAGTGCAAAATTTTAGCTGGCCCAAAAGCGCTGCAAGCAACACTGCTCAAAGTACTAGCTCAAACGGTGTCAGCAATAGTAGTCAAAGTGAAAGCAGCACTGGCGGCGGAAGCAGTAGCGCCAAACATGTATTTAGATCATACGGCGGATTGCGGGGTGGCGGTGGACGTGGTTACTACAATCCGAATAATTACGATCCCAACGATCCGAACGATCCCAATAACCCGAATAATCCAAATAGCCTCGCTTATAAAAGAAAGCATCATTTGATTCAGTGACCTGCAAAGCAAAAGCTGCGCCGGTGGTCGACGCAGTTTCGCTCTTATTCGATGACGCTGGATACGACGCCGGCGCCGACGGTATGCCCGCCTTCGTGCCGATGTTCAAATTAGGTTTTGTTCTTTCGAACTTTTTGCGAACCATGATATTTCTCCTCGAGCGCCTACGTTTTCGCGAACAAAATGCGCGCGCGAAACTAACCAAACGCTCTTTATGTGTTTGGGTTATAGATGTATGTGATGCCACGGTGCCGATGGCAAGCGGATGGCCTGCGGTTTGACATATCAACCAAACCTCGCTGCACAAAGCTGTGCGCGGTGTCTTGTTTGCTGAACACCAACCGGTATTACTCTTCGTTAGGCCACAGCACCGCGGCAGATTTCAGCGCGCCGCTCATCTCGACAAGGTCCGAGACGAAGCGGCGTTTCTATCACTGTGAAGTGGATGCTGTGAACATGATTTCCTAAATCATCTTTCGTGTCGCGGGATGCAATCATGGAGATGAACTTTCGTTATAGACCATGTCGCAAAGATTTCAAGCGAGAAAAGCGTGCAGCGCATGCCGATACCGGGCTTTCTGACCTGATGCTAGCCCAGTCACCCTCAGGCGTGAGGAAAATCTACAAATTAATAGCCAACACCGCCTGCGGCCTGCGTTACTCTATTAATGACAGTGAATGATGCACGTTAGGAAACTGTCTATCGGTGGTGGACATGAAGCATAAATCTGGCCAGACTGGGGTCGCTAAGGATAAAAATAGTGACAAATACAAGATGAACATGGCTCTGGGCCTGATGTTTCTCACTGTATTCATCGACCTGATCGGTTTTGGCATCATTATGCCGCTGTTGCCTCTTTATGCAAAACAATTTGGTGCAAGTGGGCTGACAGTGGGACTGCTGCTCATGTCCTATTCGCTAATGCAGTTTTTCTTTGCACCAATGTGGGGACGTTTGTCAGATCGAATCGGTCGTCGCCCAGTTTTAATGATCAGTTTGGCCGCTTCCGCGATCGGTTACATAATTTGGGGATTTTCAAATTCGCTGGCGATGCTATTTTTATCGCGAGTTGTTGCTGGTTTTGGCAATGCCAATTTGGCTGTGGCTCAGGCTTATATCGCAGATGTCACACCGGAAGAGAATCGTTCTCAAGGCATGGGCATGATCGGCGCAGCATTCGGACTAGGTTTTGTTTTGGGACCGGCCATCGCCGGCATTGCTTGTTTGTTTGGCGTCCAGCCGAATGTGTTGGGATTTATTGCAGCTGCTTTTAGCGTTGTCGATTTGATCTTCACAGCTGTTGCCTTGCCAGAGCCAGCGCAGCACAAGGCCAAAGGTCCCGACCGCTTTTCTCTCGGTTTGGATTTTTATGTGCGCACACTTTCCGACCAAAAGTTTGCGCTCTGTTTATTGATTATGTTCATCTCGACGTTCGCTTTTGCAAATATGGAGACAACGCTCGTGCTATTGACGAATCAATACTACAACTTCTCTATGAAGCAAAATAGTTTCCTCTTCGTCGGGCTGGGCCTGGTAATGGCCTTAATTCAAGGCGGGTTGATTCGTCGAATCGGAACGAAATATCCTGATTCACAACTTATAACTGCTGGCACCGCGCTGATTACTATTGGTTTGATCTTGACTCCGATCACTCACAGTTTGCCGGTGCTCTGCGTTGCTTTGCTGATCATGGCGACCGGCTCTGGTATCAACAATCCGTCCAACAGCAGCTTGCTCTCGAAACTTTCGCTTAAAGATGAAACCGGTGGCGTCATGGGCATTGGTCAATCTATGTCTACGCTTGGCCGCATTCTGGGACCGGTGGTGGGCGGCTATTTGTTTGATGCTGCAGGCGCAGCTAGTCCCTATTATCTGGGTGCGAGCTTCACTCTGTTAGCTTGCGTACTGAGTTTGAATTTGCCTAAAATTGAAAAGGTCGTGTCGAGTGAGCCGGAAGAAGTTAAGGTCGCAGTTTAAGCGATCGCAACGCGACAACTGGCAACTCACTTTTCACGGTGAATTTAGGCACCGCCTTTGAGGCGTGCTGCCCAATTCGAGAGTGCGAAAAAGATTGCGTTGTCGGCATTGTGCCAGGTGTTCTAACCCGAATTTCCTGCAAATGTTTCCGAGTTGTTAAATCTAATTGTCGACTATGGTACTGCATAACAGACCTGGTGATAACAGTCGAAATACTTATGGCTAGAAGCACATAGCCGACTTGTTTCAAATCTTTAACATCTCAATGTTCGTCACTGTTAGCATTGCTTTGTTCTTTCCCACCACGATTTACCAACCGATATTACTCCCACGCCTGTGCCTGCATGATTGCTGCGCATAGTTGTGAGCACCCCGGGTGATTTATATGCAAGTTGAAACACTACAAGTCAAACCATCGGACCATCTGCAACCCGCTAAAAACGTGCAGCCGGGAGAGAACCTGTCTGCCACTAATCAAGGAGAAATCAAAGCGGGCGCCTCAAAAATAAGCAATGCATCAGATACCGTTGCATTGACGCAAAAAGGTGAACTTCCAACGATGAGCATTGTCGGTACCGTCAACGAACAATCATCCCCAGATGCCCAGCCAACAACGCCAACCACAGCCGCAAAGACATCGGCAGATTCACAACCCACCACGGCTAAAAGTACTGAATCCTACGATACAACCGTCAGTAATCTGAACAAAACCGTAGCCAAATTACATACTGATGTAAATGCACTGGCGCATGATCCAGGCAGTGCAACTGATCTAGCTACGGTAAAGGCAGACGAACAAACATTACATAATGATGTCTTAACCGGCTTGAAGGATTCCTCAAGCACCTTTAGTCAATTCAGCGAACCCCTGCAAGCCGACCACAGTGAGATCAAAGACATTGCTAATAAACTCTACAGTCTGAATTTTAAAACGCTTGCCGGAAACACGACGGCTTACTTCCCCGTGGATCAATACGAGAAAGAATTCAAGACTACACCACCGCCGCCGCCACCACCACCGCCACCACCTCCTCCTGGCGGTGGAAAAAACCCACCTCCTCCAGCGGGTTCAACAGAGTATACCGGCATGGGCAGTGGTGAAACGGCGAATTTGAATCCGAAGCAAATTGGTGGTTCAGGCAACGTTCAATCGATGACATCGACTCAATTAGGTGAAATCAACGGTCAAACGGCAGATCAGGTTACGATGGTTGGTGGCTCCGGCGGTGATGGGCTACTGACAAAAAGCGTCAAAACACCGATTACACAAAATCCCGGGACGATTCAGCAAGTGACTATGACCGAAGGGTTTAGTTTTACACAGTCCGAATTGAATTCGCTTCACGAGTTCGAAAACGACTTACCAACCGGAGCACCAAAGGGCTCCCCACAAGCGTCAGAAATGCTCGCCACCCAGCTCAATGTGCATACCGGACAACTCGACATTGATGGTCCGCAGGGAGGATGGGAAGATAAAAATGCCGGCTCGCTAGGTGGTCCGATCGTGGCTGGGAAGGAATACCAATTAGAGATCGGCATAACTACGGACCAGGCAACTCACACTGCCACAGTTGACTCTTACGATATTGATGGCAAGAATCTGCTCAAAGCCCCGCTGGTGTTTAAAGATATCCCTCTCGGTTGGGGTGCCGGTGACTACATTCAAACCCAATTAGACATGCTTAAAGGCGTCGCTAATGGCACCACTACAGGCGTCACCGAATACGATAAGACGTTGTGGGTAAAAGACTCGAACCCAACGTCCGCTTAGAAGCACGCTAACTGAGCTGCTGACCTCAGGGCACCACCTTCACTGCCGCCAGGCTTTGAATGGTGGTGTCGGCTTTTGCCGGATGTGATAGAACGCAGGAAAGTTGTGCGAATTTCTCATGCAACTGACATACATCTCGCCAAGAAAGAGCTTGGAGGAGTGGGATTTCAGCATTCTGGGCAGTTCAGAGCTGGGAGAAAGTCAGGCGTACAATCGATACGGGTCCGCAATTTTGAAATCCAACCAGATTTTTCCACCTTGATGCATGCCGCTAATCGACGGCGCTTGGATCGCTTTCGGCAGTGGATGAGCATCCAGCATAGGATCGTGCTGGCTTTTCATGTCACTGACCGACGGAACTTCGATACGTTTCGAGGGCAGACCATCCAACTCAATATGGCGCTCGGCCCTCATCTGAGCGATTGATGGTTCCGTAATTGGTCCACTGTCCATCGATTGGACGCCGCCTATTTCTTTGGCGCACGCCGCATTGAAAGCTACCACTGATGCAGGTAATTCCGGTTGATCTTTATTGTGAGCAAAAGCGTCGGCGCTGGCTTTCGTGTACTGTTGTTTATCCTGTTTGTACTTTTGCTGTTCTTCCGGCGACATCGAGCTCAAGATTTTTTGCTCGACTTCTTTTTCCTGCTGTTTAACGAGTGCCGCCACTTTTTCGTGTTCAGGCATCGAAGGTGGAGTGGCGCGGTAATCGCCTTCCATCCAGCGCTCGTTCGCTTTGGTTTCCTTGTCGTATTCCTTGCGGTCTTCTGGAGAAAGTCCGGCGATGGTTCTTTTTTCTACAGCAGTGCCCAGATCTTCCATGTGTTTAAACCCGAGTATACCGGCCAGTCCGCCGGCCTTTTCGAGGACCGGCTGAGACCACGGACCACTGTCGAATGATAGATTCGGCAAATCGACAGGCTTCGTCACTTGTTGGTTCAATCCCTGTACTTCATGAAGACTCGTGTTACCGAAAGAATGGTTTTTAGTAAGTGTGGTGTTAGCTGAAGCAGTGTTTTCTACTGACGCAGTCTGCGTCGAATCTGTTGTATGTGTGGCCATATTTTTCCCCGCCTGAGATGAAGTCGAACATCTAACCTTCGCTGCCATTAGCGCGGTAATATGGATTCTCAGTTCTCACCGCCTGCCTAACATACTGTTAAGTGAGAACGTTTGTGTTTCAAAATCGTTTAAGGCCGAAAAAGGCTGGTCGGGAATGCCTTCACCCGGACCAGATGGAATTGGCGTCTTATTGCGTCACGATTACACGTACCATCTGCGAACCGAAGTCATCGATTTGATTGTCGTTGTTCGCCAGCATGATATTTCCTGGTTGGGTAACAAGGTAATTCAGCAACGTGTTGCCTGCGACAATAAATTTCGGGTTGGTGGTTTGCATATTTGTGTGTCCGTAAGGCAGTATAGGCGGTGACCCGACCCAACCGATCAAAGTGTAGTATTTGGTCGCACCATCAATTCGTCCATCACCGCCGGCGGTAGTAGCGGCGTCCAACACTCCGCCGTTGGCATCGTATTGAGTGCCCGTAGCGAGCGTCCCCCAGTTTCCGGTCGCCTGAGTGTCTAACCACACCATCTGACCTGGCTGCACCGTAATTCCGCTCGAAACCCAGCCCCCGTTCGCTGCGCCGACTGTTGTGCCGTAATCAGCTTGAACGGTGAGAACATTGACGTTGACGACCGTCTGTCCGGCCGCTGCAATCTGCTCAAAAATGCCGGGATTGCGCCAGGTGATGTTACTCGGTAGGCCAGGTGCTGCCGGATTGCTCGCCACCCGAGGGAATGGTGTGATGCCGGCCCCGCTACCGCCTCCGCTCCCGCCGCCAGCCAAATTACCGCCTTGCGAGGGATTCAAACCGCCAGGATGTTCCACCGGGCGATTCGCGCAAAACGATAAAGTGGCTGGTTTTCCGAGACCTGGTACGTCTCCGAGCAGCGGTACGGACGCCAGGCTGACAAGCGGCGACACGCTATAAACACTCTTCACCGATATTTCATACATGTTGGCTTGCGTGTTGATTGTCTGAGTGAGCGGCAAGTTCGCCGCCGAACTGGTGACATTACCACTGCCGAGGTCGGTCGCCAACACGAAGAGATCGTCACCGCACCCGGTGAAACCCCCATCCGGCACCATATGGACGAACTTTGCCAGACCATTTGATTGAAATTGATAGGCTTCAGTAGCCATCGTGGCTAAGGCAGTTGTGTAGTTCGCCTGAGTGGCCGCCTTTGCAGCGAAGTCATTGGTCGCCAAATATTGAGTGGCGCCTGCCACAAAAATGCTGACGATATCCAAAATAGGCATCAGCATCAATAGGAAGAGAATGTATAGAACGGGGACGAACTCGGCTATCTCCGCTGACCCTCTGTTATTTCTGCCAAAATGTTTGCGAGCCAGTCTGAGCTTGGAGGTGAGCATATCTCTCCGCTGAAGCCATATATATATTAGGTGGAGCTAATATTCCCACCTTATCCTGAGCCGTCAATGTTGTCAATCAACTGCCCGAGCTAATAGTCTTATGAAGACTGGCTTACAGATACTTCCAGCCCTCAGTATTTCCCATCCGAACTTTATCCAAGCGCCTCAGAGGGATACAATTGGAACGGCAAGGTTTGAATTGATCGGCGAGGGAAGGTTTGGCCACCAAGTGCTCTCACGAAGATTCTCGGTTGACATGCATTGAGTGTAGCAGTCCAATTTGCGCTCAATGTTTGGTTCAATGTCCCGTGGGATTTCGTTGCAAGTCTTGTGTGGGCTCGGTTAAAAACCCGCTTACATCGGTGACCCCGTTACTCGTCGTGAAAACGCTTTCGCTTTGCATTGCGATCGGCTGCGGCGCCGGCTGGTTGATCCCGTTTATCGCCGTACCCTTTTTTAGCTGTTTTATCGACTTTTTTCTGGGACTGTTCATCGGTCGCTGGTTGGCGCGCGTCATCGACTATAAATTGGGCAAGAATGTGGCGATGACTATTGTTTTTGGACTACTCATTGGCATGGCCATGAGTCCGTGCGGTTTATTGCCTATGCTCATGGTACAAATTCTTGCCGAGGTGTTCACTGGTCATGGCGCTACACTCGTCGAAGCGCTCACCGATGCAGTGGGCTTGATTTTTGGACCGGTCTGTTTCTTCGCCGGCATTCTCAGACCTACGATTTGGGGGGACAGATGGTGAGTCTGTCGAACCGCGCTTTAAAGATTGAAGGAGAAAAATGCCCCATATATCAGTAAAACTCTGGCCTGGAAAATCAAAACAGCAGAAAGTAGAACTCGCCCAACAGATCGTCAAAGACGTTATGAACATTCTGGGCTCCAGCGAAGACTCGATTTCAGTGGCTATCGAAGAAGTAGCATCAGAGGTCTGGTCCGAGCAAGTTTACAAGCCCGAAATTGTGGGCAAGTCAGACACGTTGTTTAAGAAGCCAGGCTACAAGATGTGACACAGCCACTGTGTCGCAGAATCTCAGCGGCACAGTGGAGAAGTGTTGCACATTTTGGCAGTGTGTCGCTTTAAAGCGAATGCAGAAAGCTACGCAATTGCTTGCGTCTAGGCTATTGGAAGTCTTGTTGAATCTGGTTCTTCAATGAAGACTCTTCCTGGTTTAGTTGAGCACGTTCTGAGCCAGTGATGTGACCATGATCGGCAGCGGCGTCAGCTTGTTCTTGATGCATAATCGAGCGATCTTCGCTGCGCAGTTGACCGAAATGTCCACCCAATTTGCCTTCGTCTGAATTGATGTTGTCGGCCAAACCGTAAGCCCGTCCAAGCACTTGCGCTCTACCCGGGTGATTTTTTACGAACGAATTTTGATTGTTGTCGAAATAGGTCTGTTTAGAAATATCATGTTCTTCGTTATTTAATTGGTGCTGCTCGCCGGCTGTGATGTGACCACCATTATTGCGGGCGTCGTTTTGTTCTTGACTGATGACGCTTTTGTCCTCGTTCATCAATTGTCCATAATGTCCATTGAGGTGACCTTCGTCAGCATTGATGCGTTCTTGATCGCCGTAGGCGCGCCCGAGCACTTGGGCACGGCGTGGATGATTTT
>CAJCHQ010000439.1 GCA_903970295.1 Bryobacterales bacterium | reverse complement strand
CTGAGCAAAACGCATCCGCCGCTGAAAACTCTTCCGAAATGAACTCGCAAGCGCCCTCGACGCCGACAAGCGAAGCGAAAACTTCTGCAAATCTAAGCCCCTCCCCCACGGAAAGTGCACCGCCGAGTCCCACTTCTCCTGCGCTTGACAGCACGCCAGCCAAGTTACCGCGAACCGGAGAGGTCCAGCCGTCAGCGAAACGCGCGAGCAATGCCGAGCTAATTTCTCGCTTGCGCAGCGCCAAAGTGGTTCATGCTTCAGACAACCTGGATGCTACTGTATCTGGTGAAGAGATAGTAATCACCACGCAAACTAAGCCGCACGCCACCGAAGCTGACTCGAAAATTCAGGCGGTGCTCTTGAGCAAAACTGCCTTCGACGCCATTCCTTCGGGACCACAACGATGCAAGATTATCCTTGTCGACTTCGATTTCAATGGTTATAGCGAAGTCACAGTCAAAAGAGCGGAAGTAAAAATGTTCGGAAGCGGGGAGCTTAGCCAGAAAGATCTGCTTTCATCACTCGAAGTTAAATCGTCAAAAGCTGCCTCGGCTGAAAGCAGCGTCAGTCCCGTCGGACCAGGACCAATGCAGCCCGAGAGAATCATTGCCCTCGAGCGCATCAATCGATTGCAGGCGAAAGGCACCAACATCAACGTTTTCAAACAAATGTTCGAGCGCATAGAAGAAGCTGCCCAAAAAGAAAATATCGAGCTGGTAAAACAGCAATTAATCACTTTGAACGAGCATCTCAAAGACCAAGAGCAAATGGCCAAGAATGCGGCATCCCTCAAGTCAGCTTCACGCTCTGGAGAAACGACTGTAAGCCACGGCTCTGGTGACACGCCCAAATTTTCGACTACTGACCTTTTAAACAGCATTTTTCATCAGGGGCATTACGGACCTCGCGGGGATTATGATGACAACGAAAAAATGACGCCAGCCGAACAGCAACAGTACAACGCAAAAATGAAAACGTTGTATCAGTCGGTCAACTCTAAACTCCAAATTCTGGCTAAATATGGAAAAGGCACCCAGCGCGGTATCGACAGATACAACGAAGCGATGGAGTTGCTCAAAAACCAACGCTATAAAGAAGCAATGTGGCGGATGACACAACTCGACCACGCGGCGGATGTAAATCTCCAGATTTTGAGACGAGAACAAATGGCACAGTGATCCGACATCGATTTTTCTTTATGAAAATGATTCAAAAAGAATTTGACCGAGATCTGCCAGGCCACGGAAAGTTTCTTTGCAAATATCGAGATCCAAATTGTTGAAAGCGGTCGGCTGTGAAAGGGAAAGCCCCGCATCGGTTTTGATCGTCACCTCGGTGAACTTTGTCATTTTTTCAAGTTTTATCATGGTGTCATAGACTCCAGGATATCGAAAAAATCGATCAGCTTGCTCCACATTATTAGTGGTGACCAAATATTTTTCCTGAACGCGTTTGTCACCAACTGGTATCACCGATGGTTCCAGGAACAAAACACGCGTAAATGTTTTCAAAAATCCGTGTGCCATGCGAGGCACGATCGTCATCGACATCGCTTTAGTGTCTGCCTGAGCAGCCGGATCATCGACGACTTTCGTCTCAACCACGTAAGTAACACCGAATGGCCAACCGGCAAATAACGCCTGCAAAATCGCTGGGAAACCAATCACGGTGCCGCGAATTAAGAGCTCAGCTGGGTTCTCATCCTTGATCACACGGCCTTCAATCAACCGTGCTGCCGCTTCTGCCTTCTGTTGGTCTAGCATCGCTGGGGTTCTTCTAGCGTCAATTCGCGGCTTCGGGCTTAGCTTTGAGATCAGCCGGTTCGGTTTCTGAGCTGTCAGGTTGCACGAACATATCGGGCTTTTTCTCTTTGTGCTCTTTATGTTCTTTCTCTTTATGTACCTTTGGTTCTTTCGGAGGCTTAGGCTCTTTCGCCGGTTTGGCTTCCTTCGGCGCCTTAGGCGGTTTTGGCTCTTTCTCTTTCTTGGGTCGAGACAAGAGCCCGGATTTCTTATTCGCCTTGTCCGAAGTGGTATCAGAATCGGTGCTCGAGGCAACTGATTTCGGCTCAGCATCGGCCGATGGCTGAGGAGCATTTGTGGCGGCTCTATGCACCGTCGAATTTGTCGATTTGCTCGACTCAGGCGT
>CAJCHQ010000438.1 GCA_903970295.1 Bryobacterales bacterium | reverse complement strand
TGATCGTGCCGTCTGCTTGCTGCGTGCCGTCGTTGGTTGGATTGATGATCATGCCAGCGGAGTTGATCGACGTCAACTCCCCAAACTCGTACTCGCCAGGCAGGCCAAGATCCCAGTTGCGGTAGAGGATGCCGGATTGGTTGCCAATTCCGAATTTGAAGGAATGCTCACCGGAAATCGGCTTCTACGGTTCCCGCTTGATCCGAGATCCCAGGAACTGGCGGCAAGGAACGCTGGAGTTCTACTTCGACCTCAAGCGGGTGGCAGAAGCTGCTCGCATAGTCATCGAAGAGACCTACGGCGACAACGATTACTGGTGGTGGACCCCGCCAGCGATCAAAAATCCCAAGAAGTGGCAGTGCACCGTGGAGATCAAGCATTAGGCTCGCCCGCTAATAATCGTTCACGCGACTATCATTGAGCAGAGGAACTGTCGTGCCAACCAGCAGGCAGTTCCTCATTTTTTTGCTTACGCCACTTTGCCGAAAATAATTTCATAATAAAAAAAAAAAAGAGAGAGTCGGCCAGCGAATTGTTGACCGACTCACTGAGTTAGCCGAACCATAGCCAAGTTCAATCCCAGTTAGGGATGATGTCCCTTAACTGATTACAGCAGCTGCACACGTACAGCGTACAGCACACCTGCCAGCATTGGCAAAGGGAGCAGCACGAAAAAAGCTGCTCGAAGATGATAAGCGAGAAGAGTGAGCAGCCCGACGATTGCGATAATTGTCCATATGAGAGTCTGTTTTTTGATGGAAAAGCCGAGAAGCTGAACCTTGAGCGAAGAAGGACAATCGCGGCGTAATCCCATGCCGAATAGCAATCCGACGATGAACTGCATGCAGACTAAACCCCAAAAGACATTGAAATCAAAAGTCATGACAAACAAACCTTTGTGTTTACAGCATGTTTCAGGAATCTGGTACGGTACTGTCGCACCGTACCTCGCTTGTACTAGTTGTTCTCAGTCTTGGGCTTCCACTTCTGATCCAAAGCCCGATTATGGTAGAAGCGAGCCTGCAGTGCGGCCATCTCGCCGAAACAGTTAGCCAGTCGTTGATCCAGCCGTGCTCGCTTGATCCGCATCGGATAAGAATCTCCGAGCTGGAATAGTTCGAGCACAGTGTGTTGCATGCTCAGTGCCGCTGCGAAAAGGCGGTGGTAACGATGCTCGTCCCAGAGCTCGACACGCGCATTGTGTTCGCGTTCGTTCATCCACCCGCCAATATTGGCAGGCGTGAGGTTGACGTTGGCATCCAGGTAGGCAGGCGCTTTAGCCGAAGTGAAGTCCAGAAGGAAGCGGGTGTTTGGTTCAAACATTGCGGCGATCGGCAGCTTGTCGGCCGGCAGACCGAAAGTTCGGGCGTCGGCGGTGACGATCTTCACCCCTGGATGCTTGCGCGCTTGTTGCGCGAGCAGTGCCGGCAACTGTTTGCAGTTAGCACAGTCGGGACCGATGGCAATAACGAGCAACATGTCGGCGTTGCTGTGAAACAGTGAATCGAGCTGATCCTTCGCGGTGACATTCTCGACGGTAGCCGGTGTCGCCGCTTTTGGGGCCGGACCAGCCGCATAGGCAGCTGTCTTGCCGAAAAGCGCAAGCGACAGTACACACATCATGGCTATCGATGTTCTACGAAACATTTCGTTCTCCTGTGTTTAAGTGATGTACGTGATGTTTAGCCCATCTCGATTGTCAGTCTGCCGACTTTGATGCCGCGGCCAGTGACGTGCGGACACTGGTAGACCACCAATTTGGTCAATGAATCTGGCAGTGGCGGCAAGCTCATCAAGTCAGGGCAGATGGCGACCAGGCAATACTCCAACCCGTCTGGCAGGTCCGGCAGATTGATCAGCCCTGGGTATCGGGAGACGCTCAGTTTGCGCAATTTCTCTGGCAGCGCAAAAATGTTGGTCAAACAAGGGCTTCCTTCAACCGCCAGAACTGTCAAGGAAGAAGGCGGTGTCGGCAAGCTCTTCAGCTGAGGACAGTTGGTGATGGACAGCTCGTCCAACTGGGGCAGGGAATGCAAACTCGTCAGGCCAGGAAAGTTGTTGATAAGCAGCTTTTTCAACGACTTCGGCAGCGCAGGCAAGCTCGTCTGGTTGAGGAAGTTGTACAGGCGAAGATCCGTCAACGATTGAGGCAACCCTGGCAAACCAGCCGGGTCACAATAATCGTCGATCACGAGCTCGGTAAGCCTCGGATGTTCCCAGAAGTACGCAGCCATAATATCTTTCGACTTGAATCGCATGTGTATTTCCTTTCGACAAACGTGTTGGTCCGTCAGTCGACACAAATAGCAGTGAGGTTTAAATCCGAATCGCTTTAAGGCTTTTTTGTAAGTTCGAGTAGGGATTTAGAATGGACGCTCTGTCTTAGCGTAATAAGGGTAAAAACTCCAAGCCTCGCTCGTAAGATCTGCATCTTAGAGAGTCGTGAAGTTGCTCCGGACTTATGAGCGCTTTGTGCGCAGCTAGCAGAGTAACTCATACCTAGCGGCACACAATATTCCTCTCACACCCCAGATTCTTGGTTCTCCGGGTTTGAGGCAGATGTTCGTTGCCAATCAGATTAGCTTTCACCTAATATCAAACCATTCATTCACTTCTATCTCAGATAAGCAAAACAAACAACATTTAAATCACGTATTTTATTCTCGTTCACTCAGCCATTCGCTGATCGATAGCTGGAAAACTTTAAGTGGTGAGCTTTGTCAATGAAAGAGAAGTAGCCTACGCCTAAAAGCTCCATCTGACGTTCCTGCTCAACCCTCTGCCAGAAAGGCACAGCATGTCGACCACAATTACCGCCACCAGCACCGCTGCATGGCCACACGTCACCACCGGTGATGCCTATCCGCCGATCAAGCCATACGAAACATTTTTCTTGCCAGTCGGCGACGGCCACACCATCTACGTCGAACAATCGGGCAATCCGCGGGGATTACCGGCACTCGTTCTGCACGGAGGTCCAGGTTCGGCGCCGCCGGATTCATTCCGCTGCTTTCACAATCCGGCCGTGTATCGCATCATCATGTTTCATCAGCGAGGAACCGGACTGAGCACACCATCAGCCGAAACCAAAGCGAACACAACCTGGCATCTCGTGGCGGACATCGAAGCGATTCGCAATCGTCTGGGCATCGACACATGGCACGTGTTCGGCGGCTCGTGGGGCAGTTGCCTGGCGCTCGCCTATGCCATCAAACATCCGACTCGTGTCCGTTCGATGGTCTTGCGCGGAGTATTCTTCGGCCGCCGCAAGGAGATCGATTGGTTCTACGAAAACAAGCCCGGAGCCAGTTTTGTCTACCCCGAGGCTTTTGCCAAACTGGCTGCAGTCATTCCTGAAGACGAGCGCCGCGACATGGTCCTGGCTTACCACAAGCGCCTGACGGGCACGAATCAGGATGAGAAGATTCGGGCAGCGCTGGCCTGGGCGGTCTGGGAATCTTCGTGCATTCATCTCTGGCCGAGTCAGGCAGATATCGATGCCGCAGAAAAAGACGTTACTGGTGCACTGCAGGTCTCTTGCCTGGAAAACTGGTACTTCATGCACGGCTGCTTTTTCCCAGGCAACAACCGCTACGGGTCGCGAAACAAAGTGCACTGGATACTGCGCAACATCAATCGCATTCGCCACATCCCCACGATCATGTGCGACGGACGCTACGACATTGATTGTCCGATCGTCACCGCACACGATCTCGCACAAGCCTGGCCGGAAGCCCAGTTCTGGCGCATCACCGATTCCGGGCACTCGGCCATGGAACCACCTTTGCGACGTGCTCTCACCCAAGCCACCGACTGGTTCGGTCTGGCCGATCTGGGAAATCTGCTCACCGGCTGGAACCAAGCGCTCGACAAAATTCGCTGAGACTTATGAAAGGGCTCTGAATATAAGCTACATTTGCCTGTTGGACAAAATCTGAGCCACTAGGGAATCGGGAGGGTGAGGCTATGGTCTCACCCTTCCTGTTCTTTCTAGAAAGCAAGCCACATTACGCCAGCCGCTGATTTCACTTGTTTTTCTTTATGCTTTTTTGCTGAAAATGTTCTATCTCAGCAATTTTTAGAAACAAAAAAAAGACAACTCAATCAGCGACATCACCCATTCACTTTATGTCTCTGCGCATGGTCGCCACGATATCACCAGTCAAATCAACGGCAAACCATGCAGTTTGACGACCGAGACAGGCTCGCCCGGCAGCGCGTTTTCAGCCAGCACAGCCGAGTGCATCAAATTGCGGTCGATGCGGTTAATGAGGTCAATGTGCCAAGCCTAGTTCCGCCGCGAAATATCCATGCGCCAGGCTGCGCACCTCAACTTCGATTCCGAACACCGCAGAGAAATTGCTCGAAGTGAGCACTTCTCGCTTGGGACCATCGGCGTAAATGGCGCCTTCCTTCATCAAAATAACGCGCTCTATCTCCGGGACGATCTCGTCGATGTGGTGCGTCACCAGAAGCAGAGTGCGTCTCTGAGCGGCAAGACCGCGCAGATTTTCCATAAACTGATGACGGACAGCGATATCGAGGCCCGTGGTAGGCTCGTCGAGCAACATGGCGCGGGGACGGTGCACTAGAGCACGCGCGATTAATACTCGACGGGCTTCGCCGGCGGACATAATCTCCACCGGCTTCGTTGCCAGACCTGCCGCGCCTAGCTCTTTCAACGTCTCGATTGCGTCCCGCTTCATTTGAGGGGTGACTGCCTGGTAGTTCGCCACGCCCTGACTGGCGAAATATCCGCTCAAGACCGCATCCAGCCCTGTAATCCCACCGCCAGCGGCGAAAGCAGCTTGTAGATCTGGCGAAACGATTCCGAGCAACGTGCGCAACTCGAAAACGTCCCAGGTAGTTTTGCCGAAAATAGAAACAACCGAACTTCCGTCGGCATGGGCGAGCGGATAAATCTGGCGCGCGATCATTTTGATCAGCGTGGATTTTCCGCTACCATTTGGGCCGACAATCGCGGTATGTTGCCCCTCGCGTATTTCGAGACTGACGTTTTCGAGGATTCTGACGCCGTTTCTCTGAACCGTTGCGTGGTCGATCTTAAGCAGAGACGCTGGCTGGACTTGCATACCGAAAGTATAGCGCACACGAATGTTTTTAACGCTAATATCCGCCAGGTCGGCTGGCTACGTATAGCAGTCCGCCTCGATTGTGATATTGATGCTCAGCATAGCGGATACCGGCAACCAAGTTTGATAACGGGTCATGAATATTATTGTCCAACCCTTTCAATGCGTTGGCTTTGAAAGTCGATGGAATCGTCTGCATCAGACCAGTAGAAGGATGACCGCGCTGCGCATTGATATCCCAGTTGTTGGTGATATTCGGATTCCAGCCACTTTCGCGGGTGACAATTTTGTTTACCGCCGCCTCGTATTGTGGGGTCTGCGGCAAACCCGCTAGTTGAAGAGCTTTGTCGATCAGTTCTTTTCGCGCCCCTTCAGGCACATGCCCGCCAACAGCTTTGTCGTTAAAGCCACCATCGGCGCCACCAGATCCTTCCGTGCTTTGATTCCAGCCGTTATAATGCCCTCTGCCGTAATGCATGCCGTGATATGCCTTACGCAACGCCTCAGACTCTCTGGGAGCGTGGTGACTGGTGCTGACTACCGTGTGATTACCCGGCTGACTTTTCAAACTCGGGTCATCAGCCACCACGTCATAGCCTTTGTGCACTTTTTTATCAGAGCCCATGCGATCGTCTTCGACTATTTGAAGATGCGGTAGATAGCCACGCTTGTGCAGATCCTCGTTGACCGTTTTCAGATTCTTCTTGAAGTGATTGGGGTCGGAATGTCTGAGATGATTTAGCTCATGGAAGACGTGAGCGAAATCATGCGGGTTGTGGTGCAGAATTTTCTCGATCTGCTTCTCTGTCTGAGCAACATCGGCGTGATGTCCATATCCCGGGTGAAAATTGTTCCTCGCTCCCGCTTCTTGGGGTGCTCGGGCAGAAGGGCTATCCATAAACTCAAGTGACCTGTGGCGCGAAGAGGGGTGACTTCGTGCTGCAAATTCCACCGAAGCTGAAAACTGCAGCTTGGTAAGGATATGGTCGATCGCGTAACGAGGTTGTGACGGCGGCGAAAATCCCAGATTAAATCCTAGCTGTTGGCAGCCTTTGCCTGCTCGAGCGCTTCCATCGCGGGCAGAGGTTCAGCTATGTACGGAAATTTGAGCATCTTGCTGCCGAATCCTTCTCGGAACTTCATCGTCACTGTGCGGGTAAATGGCGACTTCTTAAAAGAGACAAGATTGCGCAAGGGAAATTCGGTGATTTTCAATTCGCCATTTTGTTGAAACTTACCGAAAATAGCTCGTTGGCCGGTTAAGGCATAAACGCTGCCAAGTTTGCTTTTCCTGTATTCCATATAAGCCAGCAAAATCATCAACAAAACTGTAAGGGCGATCACGTTTTGATCGGCGAACGGAAGCATGTATGCGAAAGCCAACCACCACCAGATTGCTCGATAAACTAGATCGAGGAGCATCAGCTTCGGTGTCGGCGCACCGCTCCAATTGATCTCTTCACCAACCTGCAAGCGCTGCCGAACAATTTCTAAGCCTGGCAGCTCAGGCTGAATTGCGGGCGAGTGCTTGTTATGTTCCGGGTTCGAAGTGCCGTCCACGATTTTTACATTGCTATGAGAGTTGAATTGATCTTAT
>CAJCHQ010000437.1 GCA_903970295.1 Bryobacterales bacterium | reverse complement strand
CAGATGCAAGAGCGAAAGAATGCCGCGGCTGGCGTCAAATGGAATGGGCAACAGTGGTCAGCCTGGGATAACGAGTACAACGCAGGCCAAAAGGCCCAAGCGGATGCCTATCTCGAGGCCGCGCGGATGTCAGGGCAGATGGCTCGGGACGAAGAAGTTTATAGACAGACTGGTTTTTGGCCGACCCATTAGAGGAAGCGAAAAACTAGTAAGCAGCAACATGCAAGCAAGCAGCAACATACAAGCAAGCAGCAACAAAGTAAGCAGCAGCATGTACTACCTATTTGCACGCTCGGTAATTGCTTGGAGCGGTCCGCGATTTTCGAAATCATTCAGCTTTTTCTCAATTACGACTGCCTCACTAACGCGATTCAGTCGTCGTAGCAAGGCGGCATAATCGCTTAGCGCATCAATGATGGTCGATGTTTGAGAATTGGTCGATCTGCCCGACCAGGCGATCGATTCTTTGAAGCGGGCTTCAGCGCGGCTAAAGTTGCCTGTCATCGCTTCAATTCGCGCCAGGTTCAAGGTGCTGCTTGCTGCGTATTCGGCGTCGACTGGAGCGATTTTTGCCAAGGCCAATAATTGTTCGGACTCGGCTTTGGCGTCATTCAGTTTGCCGAGATGCTCATTACTCGAGCCGAGTAGACTCAATGCGGCAAGCGCAGGTTTAGGATGTTCTTTCAAAACATCGTTCCATAAATGCAGTGACTTTTCTGCTTGAAGTCTGGCGAGGTTGTATGCTCCTCTCTTCAAGGAATGTGCTGCCAATTCTGACAAAGAGATTGCCATCGCCTTTGTCGATGCCCGCTCTGTCGGAACCGGCAGCGTGTTGATAAGCGCAACCGAAGCATTATCTTCGTTCTTCATCTTAATGGCGAAACGACTTGTTAACCAATCTGACTTGATCGACTTGATCTCATTGTCGATTCGCTTCGAATCGACTCTATAACCCCAGCGATCGTAGAGTTTTTGTAAATCATCTCGACTGTTGATTCTGCTGTCGGCAATTTTGCTGAAGTCGGCTTCACGCACGGCATTCATCAATAGATATTTAGCGCATTGATAATTCCATACTGAAAGAAAACGACCAGCAGATATGCTCACTGCATAAAGTGATGGATTAATAGCGGTGTGGAACGCCAGTCGGCAGGCTGGATTGAAGTGAATAAGACCTGCTGCACAAGCTATCAGGAGCGCAGAACCTAGAGCAAGCGACAGAAGATTTTGGTTGACTCTGCCTCGCAATCGGCGAAATCGAGAGTTGAATCGCGCCCTGAGGTATTGAAAAGCTTCCTCTTCTTTCCCCTGTTCATAAGCGTCTAGCAAGCTTTTCCGAAATTCTGCGACTGATTGAAAACGCTTGGGTGGATCTTTTTCCAGAGCTTTCATCACGACATCTTCGACGCGTGCAGGAACGTGAGCCTTCGGGCAAGCTTTGCTGATAGGCTCCGGAGAAGAGCTAACCTGCATCGAAAACGTTTCCAGGGAGTTCGCGCCAAGAATGGGATAAACTCCGGTGAGGCATTTGTACACCACACAACCAAGCGAGTAAATGTCGCTTCTTGCATCAAGCTTTTTGCCCAAACACTGTTCGGGACTCATATACGGCGGACTGCCAAATACCTCGCCCGTTCTCGTCAGCCGATTTTGATCTTCCTCGTCTCCGAAGATTTTTGCGATACCGAAGTCTACGATTCTCACTCGCTCACTTCCGTCCGGCTCGAACGAGAGCATGATGTTGCTCGGTTTCAGATCGCGGTGAACTATGTTTTGAGAGTGAATGTTTTCCAGACCATCCATTATTTGTCTGACGATGTTCAAACAACGATCGACTCCCATGAATTCGAGACCATCCAGTTCGTCATCCAAAGTGCGGCCATCGATGAAGTCCATCACTAGATATGGAACACCTTCGGATGTAACGCCTGAATCGTGCACCGCGACTAAATTCGGGTGACTCGACGCACTGGCTGCTCTGGATTCAGCCTGAAACCTTAGAATGCTCTTCGAGTTCGCCAACATGAATTCGTGCATCAATTTGATGGCGAAATATTTTCCCATCAACAAATGTTTTGCTTTGTAGATCGAACTCATGCCACCGCGGCCGATGACCGCTTCGATTCTGTAGCGCTGGGCGAAAATTGCGCCTATAAACGAATCGTTTTTGACTGCGGTCAATTCCATACCGTCAGTTTCGCAATGTTCGACCTGCTCGAGATATTCTTTACCGCACGTGAGACATACCCATCGCAAGTACGGAGTGCTGGATGAGTTAATGTCGGTAGAGGGGGTGGATGCCATTTTATTTCAGATTATTCGCCCAGGTCTCTTTAAACCCAAACTCCGGCAAAAGTAAACAAAGCACCTCCTGTTGGGGACTCCAGCCTCAGCCCGAGGCACACACGTGGTCGTGGTGATCTTACGGGCGGTACGTGTTTTCCCATGGCTTTTGCCCTCGGATTATGAGAAATTGCCTGAACCCTCTAGCGTTTGTGTGACTCTTTACTCAAGCAGGGTGTAGAAATTATGTGGCAAGCTCGATTTGATAATAATCTAGGAACAGTTGGCGGCTCATTTCAGACGGCGGATGCAGAGACTGGACGAACTCTCCTGTCTGATGGTCAAAAGCCGGCTCCCGACGGGCAAGTAAAGGCGCCTGGTACAGCGGATCAAACAACCGTCGGCAGCAACGCAGCTGGCACTGCGGATCAGACAACCGTCGGCACCAACGCAGCCGCTGGCACAAAAACGGTTGTTGATCAAGATCAAGCTGTCAAAGACATGCTCGCGCATGCAAAAATTTTAAAAGCGAATGTGGTCGAACCCGATCAAGTAATCTCCATGGAGAACGTCGATTTTACGAAACGACCAGCCTGGAATCCCCAGGCTATAGAACATGGACCAATCGATACGATCGACGATCTTACTCTGGATCGTCAAGGCAAAATAAAGACCAATCCGAGCAAAAAAGGCGGAGCCTCGCCCAGCGACTCGATTAGCATTGGCATCGAGGCTGACGCAGTGCATTGGTCGCCGCTTTACTTGCCGTTGGCGCAAGAACAAACAGTTCGCGATACCGTGTCTTATTTGCATGAGAATAACCCTGGCTTGCACGTTCCGGCGCCGCTGGAAGATGTGCCCTGGCAGTGTCTGTCGTCTTTGCCCGCCCAGGGCGCACCGGAAGTAGATCCCGCCTTGTTCAAAACTTTGCTGGATCAGCACAAGTTGAAGGATCGAATCGTCACCGCGGTTGCCGGTAACGAAGGCAACCTCGACACTGTCACCACAGATGATGCTGGTTATGGTTGGTCGGTGGGCATGAGGCAATGGAATCAGCACGTTGGCGAGCTTCCAGCTTTGTTGGGGGCAATGTACAAAAAAGACCCATGCACCTTCGTGAAAGATTTTGGCCCATACGCCGCCAAGATGATCAACAATGTTGGCGATCCGGCTAACGCGACTGTAAACACGGTCTTCATTCGTCATGCGGATTTTAGTGCGATGTTAGGATTTGCCGACGCCAAGCACAAACAAGTCAATCATGTCCAGGATGTGGAAAAAGCGCTCAATGATTTCCAAAGCGTACAAGTTGCTCTCTCCCGTCAACTGGTCACTAGCGGTGTGCGCCTGGCTCAGAAATATGGCTTCAAGAGCGAGCTCGGGTGGGCTGAAGTCTGCGATATGGTCAACCAAAAAGGAGCAGGCGGCACTGAGAAAGTGCTGAAGCAAATACCCAAGGCTGCTGGAGCAACAGAACTGAGTCGCATTCAGGAGGCGGAAACTCTCGCGGCTCGTCCGGGTGGAAAATCTCGACTGGCTAATCTAGAGAAGAAATTCTCGGTGCATAAAGACGCGAAGAGCGAGCCTTAATCCAAGTCCACGTCAAGCATGAGATAATCAAACCCTGGCTACGGATGACTCACCAGGGCAAGCAACTTTGATTATCTTTGCAAGAAGAAAAACCTTTTTGAGATTGGCGCGATGTTTGACATTTGTGCTGATGTCTCTCACTTTTGTGGCAACAGCCAATGCCGCCGTATCTGGTGGCAGCCTCTGGCAGCTATCTCTCGATGACCTTCATCCCCACGGCTGCAGCATCAATTATATGCACCAGACCAGAGACGAGAAGGGACAGCCGTGCTTCTCTGCGGACAGTCGTGGCAGCAATGGCAGCTGGAATTCCTGCATCCAGATCCCCAAAGGGCTCATGCAAGCCGGGCAAGAATATGTCGTCACCGTCAATTATGAAATCACCGATCGTCCTGACCAGAATAGTTATTTTTATGTTTTTGCTCGCTCCGGCAGTCTGGGGAACGGCGCTGACAAATGGCAGAGGTGGCGTGGCGAGCCCGGCGAGCGCGGCGTCGCCAAATTGCACATTGCACCAACATCCGATGATTATGGTGTTTGTGTCGGTATTCATGACCGCGGAGCGATGCGCATATCAGGCATGAAAATTATTCAGGGTAACGACCTCCAGACTTTGGCACTGGATCAAAATTCAGGATACGGAAATCGAGCCGTGAATCCAAGTGGTGCCGTTGGCTTCACGGTCGAACCTCCGTCAAATTCTGGTGGTTCGATTGTCAATCTCGCTGATTTTGGAGCGGTCGTTGATGGAGAGCCTAAGGCGGTGCCGGGAACGGACACGAATTTTCTCGCACTGAAGTCGGCCATTGCTAAATGTCGTGAGACGCACGCTGCCAGGCTGACGGTTCCCAAGGGCATCTACCGCATCTCGTCGGAGGAAACGATACTTTTCGAAGATCTTCGAGATTTCGTTTTTGACGGCGGCGGTGCCACCTTTCTTTTCGATCAAACTAAGGGCGGCGCAGCGATTCAGATCAAGAACTGCAGCCATAGCGTCTTCTCCAATTTTAACGTGGACTGGGATTGGGAAAAAGATCCGCTCGCCTCGGTCGGTAAAATTGTCAAGGTGGCGCCGGACCGTTCCTTTTTCGAAATGCGTTTCGAAACACCTGCAACTCTCGATCCTAAACGCTGGGTCACTATCAATCAGCTCGATGAAAAGCTGCGAGCTCCGGGAGCTGGACATGAATTCGGCGCATTCGGTCCGAAGAAAATCGAACCACTCGATCGATTTACGGTGCGCGTCTGGCCCACGTATTCAATGGCTGTTCATCCTGGCGAGCTCTACTTATTGCGCCATCACATCTTCGCCAGACATTGTATTTTGATGGGTGGTAATACGCATCTATCGCTTCGTGGTGTGACCGTTTATTCATTCCCTGGTATAGGCTTTATTGTGGGCGGGGACCAGCATCACTTCGAACTCCTGCATTGTCGGGTGACGTATCCAGAAACAGGTCAGCGGTCGATTACGACTACTTCAGATTGTTTCCATGTCGATCAATCACAGGGGTTTATGAAACTTGTGGACTGTGATTTTGGATATTCGGGTGATGACTGCGTAAATATTCACGACAACATACACACCGGGGTCAAGCAAACGGACGCTCACACTCTGATCGCGACAGGCTTTTTGCCCTGGAGCTGCCCCTATTCGCCCGGCGACTTAATCGAAATCAGAAATCACGATTACTCTCCGACAGGATTCAAAGGCAAACTGAAAGCTGTTAACCCAGACTATAAAACCAGGCAATCTGAATTGATTTTCGAGGATGAACTGCCTGACAAAGTTGCTGCCGATGTAATTCTCTGGAATCACCGCTACGGTTCTCACAATTTCATTGTGCGAAACTGTTTCTTTCATGAGAATCGCGCTCGAGGAATGCTTTGCAATACGGCCGACGGACTTGTTGAAGGCAATCGTTTTTTTCATAATCAGGCAGCGGCGGTGCTTTGTCTGACCGATGTCGGGCCGAGTTGGAGTGAAGGTTTTGGTGCGCGAAATATTGTTTTTCGCGACAATACTTTCGAAGCTGAAAACTCTTGCGGGTCTTTTGATGGTGCGGCCGTTTCCATCTACGCAAGCAGCAACGGGATTTTTTCTAAGTATCCGATTTTGACTAATATTCTGTTCGAGAATAATACTTTTAAGGAAATGACAGGACCTGCGATCGAGGCGAAATCGTTTAAAGATGTGTCGATCGTTAGAAACACCTTCATCAATGCCCACAAGCCGCCGATCGACCTGAAAATGCGGGGGTCTATTTTCGCTGAGCTTGGCTCGGGGCTGACAGTCGAGCAAAACACCTGGTCGACGCATAAGGGAATGGTTAGGCCAGAATTATTCTATGATGGCGATACTACGCGCGGTATCGAGTGCAGCGGCAATACAGTCAAGCAGTAAGTCGATAATTTTGAAAGGCCGTCAATTCAGCACGAGCGTATGAGATTGTCTCTATTTGAGCACTTGATTAGCCAAATGCTGCTTTTGGTAGTCCGACCTTGGGCATATGGTTATTGGGGATTTCGAGGTAGCAAGAGGCAACGTGGCTGATACGGACATGACTTTGGCTCTGTCGCATCCGCAACTGCGGGCTTTTCACCAGACCACGGTTTGGGTGCATCGCTCTTATTTTGCTATTGCTTCCACCTCAGGCCTCGCCGCGATCTATTTGCTGACGGTTCCCTGGGGACCTCTCTACGCCAGTGCGCATCCTGAAATCTGGGGCATCGCCGGCAAACTGGCCTTAGCCATTGTTCTCATTGGCCTGCTCGTGAGAATGGCTCGACATCTTTGTTCCAATGAGTTGCTCGTCAATCGGGACGGGTTGACTCTGCCTTTGCTCATTGCGCGCTGGAATAAAGTCAATATCTGGCAGAGTTGGGCTTCCGTCGTCGCGGCAACCGTCGCTGAATCGAATGAGAGCGGCCGGTGTCTTTTGTTGCAGTTGAAGTCAGGGAGTGCCGTTAGTCTCCCCCTGACCGGGATGGATCCGCAGACAATCGAACAATTGCTATTATCAATAGAGCTTTGGGGAACGCATTGCGATTGGTCGCAAGCCTTGAAAGAGTATCAATCAGAGCTGCATAACGCTAACAAAGGGCTGCAACAGCTCAGCTACACAGATATGTGGAATGAGGAACTCGGGCGGCGCTTCGCTTCCACTACTTTTGTTCCGCTGGAGCCGGGCGTCAAATTGTTGGGCGGTCGCCTGGAAGTGATTCGGCAGTTGGCGTTTGGCGGATTATCGGCACTTTACCTCGTTCAGGACGGGCGCAACGAAATGCGTGTCTTGAAAGAAGCCGTTGTGCCGGCAGGATTGGAAGTTCATAACAGGAACGCAGCTGAAAAAGCTCTTGAGCGTGAGGCGTCGATCCTCGGGCAATTGGATCACACTGGCATCGTTAAAGTGATCGACCACTTCATCGAGTCGGAGCATCATTATCTTGTCTTGCAACATGTCGCCGGCCAAGATCTGCGTCAGCTCGTGCGACAAAATGGCCCTCAATCAGAAGAAAAGGTTCTGGACTGGGCGCTGCAAATTGCTTCCGCTCTAGAATATTTGCACAATTACGATCCACCGATCATTCATCGAGATTTGACTCCAGAAAATATTGTTTTGCGCAATGATGGGACCATAATCATTATCGATTTTGGCGCTTCAAATCAGTTCTTAGGCACGATGACCGGAACGATTATCGGAAAACAGGCATACATGGCGCCTGAGCAGTTGCAGGGACGAACCACTCTGCAGAGCGATATCTACGCTTTTGGCGGCACGATCCAGTATTTGTTGACTGCTAAAGACCCTTATCCTCTCAGTCGCTCGGCACCGGCAGATTTTGTCTCTGTCTCGGAAAAATTGAATGACATCGTTAAGCGCTGTACTTGCTTGAATAGTGAAGAAAGATTCTCATCAGTGACAGAGATCAAATCGGCATTGCACGATTTGTACATGCAGAGTGGCATAGCTAAATTGTATACGAGCACCTAGAGCACCTAGAGCAACAAGGAATATGGATAAACCGAAGCCGCAAAAACTCAAATCGGATGTTGAACTGACAACTGGCAACGACCCCGAATCGGCCGCGGCACCGCTTGTGGTTGCTTCTGAGGCATCGACGAAAAAAACAGAGGCTGTGGCGATCGCAGAGCCGACCTCTGCGGTGAAAGTTGCCGCTACTCAGCAAGCGGTGAAGAAAAGGGCGGAAGATATTGCCTTCCTGGCGGCTTACAATCAACGCCAAAATAAAAGACGAATTCAATTTGTCGCAATCAGTGCGCTCATTCTCTCAATTTTCTGGTGCGGTATATGGATGACTCTGAATGCGAGTGAGAGAGCTCGGGGGGCGTTGATCCAACTACCGATGATATTTGGTACGGCATTTTTGGGCGACAAAGACCTTTCCTCATATCAGTTGAGTCAGTTGTGGTATCCAGATGCCGAAACCGATGCAAAAACGATCGATGCACGCACAAGTATTCTGGACAAATCAATTGCGGATCTTCAGGCTGTTGGCAAACCTTCCATTTTTAGTCGGCTTGGCGCCCAGACGATGCTCATGCAAAATGGGCAGAGAGCTAAGGGGCTCGCTTACGGCCAGTATTTGATCGATAAATATCCAGATCTTCCGAGTAATTATTTTGCGAGAGCCAAAGCTGATTTCAACCAAGCAAATTTTCCGGATGCTATAAAAGAATATGGTGAAGCCGTGGCTTTGCTCAGTCGCTTGCCTGAAAAGGTAGGTCGAGCCTGGTGTTCTGAGTTGCCAAAAGCAGCTTGGGCTTGCATTGATTCGGGACGAATGGCAGAAGCCGCACGTTTCATAGATGCATATGTCAAATACGATGGATATCGCGTTCAAGCATTGACTATGCGTGCACAAATACCGCTTTCGATGGTCGAGTCTCTAGCTATGAGTGATTTGCGCCAAACTCCCTACTGGAATGCCACTTTAGCTGCCTATTCTGAGAAGTTGCTTGCACGCAGCACAAAAATTGGCAACGTCCTCGCCCGAACACGCAGATTAGATCAAGATCCCAGCGAACTCAGAACTATTCTATCGCCAGAGGAAGAGCTGATGTTTGCCATATCACTGCAAACAGCTGATGCCACCGAGGCGCGAAAAATTGTCGATGAAAACAGACTGTACAAATACTATTGGGCGCCGTTAGCGGCCCAATTAGCTATTCATGACCATAAGCCACAAGCCGCATTGGATGCTCTCAACTCGATGAGGAAACAACTTGTTTCGCCCCAGCAATCTCTTTTGAAGGCGCAAGCTTATGAGCAGATGGGTGCATGGCCAACGGCTCTGGACCAAGCCGATCAAGGGATAGCACAATATCGACACGATGAAGCTTTTACCGGCAGATACTTTCTGCCCTTGCACCTGACAAAAGGTCGTTTGCTGTTTGACATGAAATCATATGATCGGGCTCTGGCTGAAAGTGACTTAGTTAGCCGTTTTAATCCCCATTTGATTGAAGCCCGTCTGCTGAAAATTCATTGTCTTGAGGCTCTGAAAAAGACTCAATTAGTTTCGATCGAAGAGCAGAAGCTGAGAGATGAATTAAATTCTTTTGCTAGTGAAGTCGGGCAGGAGCAGGAGCATGAATGAGCTTCAACGCACGGACGATCCGGCAAACATGGTGCGTCAAGCGAGAAAATTGCGTCCCTCGGGAGCTTTAGTCAGTGTTGCTGAAATCGTCGACATTCTTTTCATGGCGGCTTTTGGTGCAGC
>CAJCHQ010000436.1 GCA_903970295.1 Bryobacterales bacterium | reverse complement strand
TCGTCGATCGCCAGCGTGAAAGATTGTGCCTGCACTGAGCCAGCAATCAAACCGGTGGCTATCTCCGGGCGCTGCAGCGGACCAGCTGCTTGTGACGCCAGGGCTGGGCCGAGGTGTGATTGCCGGTCGGCGAATTGCCATGAGGAGCTCAAACCCGAAACTACTTTAGTCTGCCAAAAGTGTTGGCGTACAAGGATGAATCTGCGCAAGGCCGACGCGGCTGCCTCGGTGCCGAAAAGGCGAGCGATTTGAAAAAACGCTCCCTGGCAGTAAGCGCCCGCACGATTTCGATAAGCGCCTGTCAGCCGACCCTCGAAGACAATACCGGACATCACTCCCAAAAGTGCCATGCAGCCGGCCACCGCTCCAATCATTTGTTGGACGATAAAGTCATTACCGATCCAAGTGCTGAGAGTGTGTGTGTCGTGGAAATTGACGATCCCTAAAAGAAGGAATCCAATCATCAGGATAACGCGTACGTGCACCCGTCTCATCAAGTAAGCGATCACCGGCAGTGCCACCAGATACGGCGCCAGAGAATACGCCAGAAGCTGACCGATTTCTGGAGGTCTATACTGATGCAGAGTTTCCAAAAAGAGTGGAATTACGGTTACTGCACGCAAGAGAACCATTCTGAACAGCACCATCAAGACACCGAGAATTAAGATGTTGCGTGACTTTAGATAACTGAAATCGAGAAATGGATGAGGATTTCGCTGCCGTCTGATCAAAGTGGCAATTAACAAGATGGCACCGGACAAGACCAGCCCATTGATCAAGCCGTTGTTATACCAGTCGAGCCGTTCACCCTGGTCCAGGGCGATGTAGAGCATAGTCAGCCCGCTGCTGACATAGAGAACTTCCCCATACCCGCATTTGGGAATGAGCTGGTCTTTTGGTGTGCGCGGAATTCCGTAATATACGCAGAAGAGCATAGGCAAAGTAACAAACGCTTGATTCCAGAAAATCCAATGCCAGCTGAGATGATTCATGTAGAAACCCTCGAGCGATTGGACAATATGATTGCTGCCCAGAACATCCATCGTGTAAGCCGCGATGCCGAAAGGCAAAAGACGAACCGGTAAATTACGCGAGATAAAACTGAGACAGAGCGGATAAAACGTCCCGGACGCCAGTCCACCGATAATCATAAACACCAGAACCGGTAAAGTTCTGGGCAAAAATGGCAGAAGCAAAGATACCAGTGCGTATATGACACCACAGTGCAAAAGCACTCTTCGATGGCCAAAACGTGCAGCCAGAATAATTGCCACTGGTCCCATGAACATCTGAGAAGCGTTGAATGCGGTCAGCAAATAGGCAGCGTCATCGACTCCGAGCCCCCAGGCACCGCGCAAATCTTCCAGTCCCGAGCTGATCAACCCTGCTCCCATCGAAGAATTTACTGCCGCCAATAACACCGCGACAATGCCGACCAGGGCATGGCGAGCTACGATTGGTTTCTGCGCTGGTGCGAGAGAGTCAGGTGAAGTCACGATTATTCGTTTCCTCTGCGCCCTTTAGTGAGTCCATACTTTGACGATCACCGTCATGCCCGATTTGACACGCTGGGCTAATTTCTGATCGGGGTCGAAAACTATTTTGAGGGGCAAGCGTTGAGTGATTTTTGTGAAATTGCCACTGGGATTATCGGGCGGCAAGAGGGCAAATTGAGCCTCGCTGGCCGGCGAAAGTGACTGAACAAAACCCTTCAAAACGGCTCCGCCCAGTGCGTCTACGCTCACCTCCGCTTTCTGACCGACGGCAATTCTTCGCATTTGCGTTTCGCGGTAACTGGCAATCACCCAGGGCACAGCTGACACAATCGTCACCACTTGCGTTCCGGCATTCACTTGTTGCCCTGCGCGCACTCGACGTTCGCTCAGCACGCCATCGACCGGAGCCAAAATCTTCGTGTAGTCCAATTCGACAAGGGCTTCCTGCCAGGCAGCTTTGCGAGCTTTGGCGGCCGACTTGGCTTCTTCCAGTTGATCGTTGAGGACGTCCATCTGTCGCTTCTCGCCGAGCAACTGGGCATCGCGCGATCGCAGTTGATCGGCCGCTTGTATGTCAGAAGCTCTCGATGATTTCAAATCTTCTGCAATTTTGTTGATTTCGGCAGCGCGGGCCGCAATCAGACTGTCGAGACGTCTGATTTCCTCTTTGTCCGCTTCCACGATCGACTTTTGCCGCTCGTCATCAGCGACCACCTGCTCGATGGTTTGCTGTGTACTCGCTTTATCAGCAAAAAGTTCAGTCTGGCGCTGCCTCTCCTGGGCTGCCCGTAAAGCCGTTGCCTGGTCTGCTTTGAGTCTGGCTTGAGCCTGCGCCTTTTCTGCATTTGCTTCTTCGAGGCTTGATCTGGCCGCCTGCAAACTGGCTGTAGTGCCGCCGACGGTGGCAGTGGCGCGGTTGATGTCTTGCGCCCCAATCGATGTGGATAGTCGAGCGGTTTCGATCTTTTGTTTTTGTACTTCGATTTGTTTGCCGACCGTATCTATGTTCTCGAGTGCTTGCTTGTACAGTGACTCGGCTTGTTTCGCCCGAGCAATGAAGTCGTCATCGCGCAATTCAACCAATACTTGCCCTTTTTTCACCTGATCGTAATCATTGATCAGTACTTTCGAAACAGTGCCTGAAACTTTGGTGCTCAATGGCGTCACATCGGCGCGCACATACGCGTCATTGGTTGTTTCGACTGCACCCTGCCCGTCCCATAATTTCCAATCGCTGGCATAGAGAATGACGAGAAAGACTGTGGCCACCAAAACCATTAGTGGTATCAAATCTTGAGGTACGCGCTGGACAAAGTTTTTCCAGCGATGGTGCCTGGTTCGCACCGAAGGTGGTGTAGGTTCGACCGCGTTGATTTCGTCAGGCATACTGCCACCCCATCATTAGAAATCCCTCCCCAGAGCTTGATCCAATGCTACTCGAGCCGTCGTCATATCAGTTTTTGCTTTGACATTTTCTGCTACCGCCTGCGTATAGGAAGACTGAGCTTCCAAAACATCTTTTAGCAATGCGGCGCCGACCAGAAATCGTTTGTGCACGACTCGCAATTGCTCGCGTGTGCTTTCTTCAGCCATAGTGCCGGCTTTCACTTCCTTATCCGCCAATTTTACGTCGCGTCGCGCTTTGTCGACCTCAATCGAGACAGAGTCCGATTTGTCGTGCAACTTAATGCGCTCTTGCCGCATTTTGTCGAGCGCCTCTTTGTTTAATTGAATTCTTCGCCCCCAATCCCAGGGCTCCCACGTCGCCAGAAAACCAATTGAAACGAAGGTCTTCGGCAAGGTGATGTCCAGGTTGCGCGAGAAAATGCCAGTGGCACCAAAGCTCACATCTGGAATGTAGCCGGACATTTGCACTTTGCCCTCGAGGTTGGATCGGCGAGAATTGGATTTAAGTTCGCTCAGTTCCGGGCGCTTGGCGAGAGCTTCCGCGATCTGTTCATTCTCGGGCGTTTCTCTCAGGGGCAACACTTGTTCGTCTAGGAGGATGATTTCGGATAGAGGCTGTCGACCAAGCAAACGATTCAAGTTTTGACCCATTGTATTGATGTCATCTTTGGCTTTATCGACTTCGTAGTCGGCTTTAGCCACACGTGCATCCACCACCATCGAATCGACGCTCAGAGCCGAACCTCTTCGCACTTCAGCATGCAGGTAACGAGCCAGTTCCTGGAGAAATTCGAAATTCTTCTCGAGACTTCTGATCGCGCTTTGTAATGCCAGCATATTTAAATAGAGTCTTTTCACGTCGGCGACCGTGCGTTGTTTAGCCAGGCGCAGTCGCTGTTGCGCGATGCGCACATTGAGACTGGCTTGTTCGACTTGCATACCGAGTCGATACTGCTGCGTCACCGGCTGGAAAACGCCAGGTAAAGCGGCGAAGTTCTCGCCGTACCTGCCACTATTGCCGGACGTCACTTGCTGGCCGATGAAAGCCAGTGCCAAAATCTTCGGATACCTCTGAGTGATTGCGGCTTTGAGCCGGGCGGAGGTTTGGCTGACCTCCAGCGTGGCTTCGATCACTTCGCGATTCTCTTTCAACGCCATGTTTTGAGCGTCGTTTAGAGTGAGAGTTTTACTCGCTCTCAGTGAAATTGGCTGGTCGGCGCGTAAGGGCACCGCTTGTAATCTGCTGGAAGGTGTTTGAGCTGCGTCTGCAGAATTGGGCTGTGTTTCGCCCAGAGGTATGGGTTTGGCTTCGCCAGTAGGCACGGGCGAGGGGGATCTCATATTGGGCAGGGTTGTCAATTGAGATCCCTGGCCAAGCGCCGCACTCGTAAGACTGAGCGCTATCAACGCTGACGAAAGTGCGGTTTGCAGGTCTCTGAGGACCACCAAATCAAACGCCCCCGGGTTCGGTGTGGGTTCGTATCACCAGGCAGCCGGACTGAACGCTAAGCAGCTTATCGCATAAACCGCCGTCTGATGTTTTCGCCTGGCTATAACAAAAATTTGAAGTTCCAGGGCGGTAGTTGCCAGCCTCCGTGGATACATTCGGTTACGTTTCCAATCACACTGCCGCGAGATCCCGATTAGCCGTGTGCTGAAACTTTTTCGGCTCGCGCAGATTTCCTTTCGGCTGGCCCAAATGTTCTTGCAGCTCACCTTCCATCAACCTTTTGATGTCCTCCAGAAACCTGGCGGCAGGCGCTTGATCGATTACTCGCTGATCGAATGTGTAGGTCAAAGTCATGATTGGTCTGACAACGACTGCGCCGTCACGAATCACTGGTCGCTCTTCGACTGTGCCGACACCGAATGTCGAAGTACCAGAACAAGGGCTGACGACTGATTGCACTCCGAATTTTCCCAGTGATGTCAAACCGAACGTGGCTTGATTTACTTCCAGGCGCATGGCTGGAAGTCGCAGTCCGAGCCAGAGAATGAGACGGCGCAACAACCAGGGCAGGCGCGTGAATCGTTCTTCTTTGTCCAGACGCGGCAATTCTTTGACAGACAACCGAGCATAACGACTCAGTTCATCGGTAATTACATCTAACGACTTTTCGTCAGGGCTGTTGATTGTGCCGAAGAAAACTACAGGTTGATCGTTGACCAGCTTTTCCACAGTAAATCCGGCAGCGATTTGATTGAAAGTGGCCCGCCTGTTGAACGGCAAACACATCGTACGAGTGCCTGGATGCTCTTTCTGGGCGACACCAATGGCTTTCAGAAGAATCGCCGTGATCGTCGTTTTGTGCCCCTGATCGGCGAGCCGTCGCCTCAGTGTTTCCGCCCAGGTCATATCGATTTCGGCGATTATGCAGTTGCGAATCGACGTGACGCCGACGTATGTGATCATGTCGAGGACGTTCCATCTTTCACGGGGCAGAGATGAAACGCAGAATTTGGATTGTCGTTCCATAAAATTATCTCGGTGCGTATGCTGAGAAGGTTGTTCTGACTGGATGCCCGAGTGGATGCCGATGTGTACGATTCAACCGGTGCGGTTAACGCGCCCGCTACAAAAACGCGAATTTCACTGTATCAGAAGCGATGAAATCCGTCCGTAAACACGCAGTGAATGTAAAGCAAAATGGACAATGCGATCGCCGGCGATTGCCCTGACCAAAAACTCGCGGGTCCGCGCAATCTTGTCGGTGCAGGAAAGGACCCGGCTACACTGCCAGCTGCCAGCCTAATTCGAGCAGATTCGCTCGTGCACTTTTGCCCGTGTTTCGACAATGTTGGAGCACGATAATCGCTCGGTCGAGCGTAATCAGACCTTCCACGACAAGCGTGTGCATTTGCCTGCAATCGCGCAGAAATGCTTCGCTCGCTCTGCCGTTATCAATCATCTTGCGAAAGATTATGGTTGTATCTTGACCGGATAATTCGACGATTTCTTTGGCATTGATAACTCCCGCCAGACCCAGGAAAGCTTGTAAGTTGATCGCTTCGCCGTAGGCGATTTCCGCCGTATTGGCATGTTCGAGTGCGGCCGATAGAGACATTTTTTTTAAACGCATCAGAGACATTGCCTGAGCTGCCCGCCGAGGTTTTACCAGACCGGCTGAAACCATGCCTTGCAGTGTCAGAGCCGTTTGCAATTCCGTAGCCGAGATCAATTGGTTCTGAATCAGGACGTGCCCCAATTGTTGATTTTTGAGCAAAGATAATTCGGCGTGAGCGAGCAATGTCGATTGTTCGATGAAGCCGGCTTTGACCAACAAGTCGCCCAGAAAAATATTGATCGACGACGGTAAGACTTTTATCCTGGGCATGCGTCCCGAGCGACGAGGGCTGAAGTGTCTGTCTTTGGCTGCGGCCAGATTTTTGATCGCCTCTTCCCGATTGATCCGACCTTCTCGAATCAAGAATTGCAGATTGAGCGCAATCATAATCAGGCTCTCCGACACTGCTCCAACCGAAGAAAGAAAGCGCCCTAGAGGCAATTTCCCTTCTTTGCTGCGCACAATGCACTCCTGCATTTCTTGGCCGCTGATTATATTCGCGTCGACTAGCAATTCGCCGAGGCGATTCGTCGGACTAGTAGCTTTGATTCTCAACCGCAGGTCATTCAGTGCTTGCGCAAGAGAAATTTCTTCGGCAGCGGTAATTTTCAGAGCGACAATAGTTTCTTCGCGAGTGATTAGATTTTCCCGAAAAAGAGACTGGGCTTCGATAGCCTCTTGCAAAAGCGTTGCCGGAATCAGTCCGAGCAGAACCAACGCCTTGCCTACGGGTATGTCTCGTCGAAGAGCTACTTGCACGGCGCAAGCAATTTGTTCTCGATCGATAATTTTGGCGTCGACTAATAGCTCGCCTAGAGGCAGATGGGCGCCAAAATAAGTCATGCAATGTCTCCGTCTTGCTGCACTCATCCGATATCGGTTGAGTCTCGACTGACCGACTTCTGCAGGCATACTAAGTCACGGTGGTGACATAGGTGTGACACAGCCTGCGGAGATTACGTGGAGGTGTCCTCTCCCTCCGATCGGCCCGCGTGGCGATGCTTAGTGGTTTCTTAGGTGCATCCGCCGGATTACGCGCGTTCGGCACTTGAAGAGTGTCCGTCTGACCTGTAGCCTTTGATCTGCTTGGGGCGCATCTAAATGCTCAGATTAGATTCATGCTGAAAACCACGCCTTTGCACTCCAGAACTTCTGCCCTGATGCAGGCCAGTCAGTGGCGCCGCTGGGCTGGATATTCTGTCGCCAGCTCCTACGAGATGACCCACGACCGCGAGTATTTCGCTCTGCGCAATGCTTGCGTCTTGCTTGATGTATCGCCGTTGTGCAAGTATCGCATTACGGGCGCCGATTCGCTGCGCTTCCTCAATCGACTGGTGACGCGCGATGTGAGCAAAATTTCGCAGGGCGGCATGCTCTACACGCCGTGGTGCGATTCGCGCGGCAAAATCATTGACGATGGCACGATTGCCCAACTGGGAGAGAACCATTATCGGCTCACCTCGGCCGAGCCAAATTTGCGTTGGTTAGAAGACAATGCGATCGGCATGCAAGTATTGATCGAAGATGTGGCCGAACAAATTGCCACTTTGTCAGTGCAGGGACCACGTTCGCGTCAATTGCTGATGACATTGACTGACGCGCCCCTGGGCAGTTTGAAATATTACGACTATGTCGAAACCAAGATCGACCAGCGCCCGGTGATGATCTCGCGCACCGGCTACACGGGTGATTTAGGTTTCGAAATTTGGGTTGATGCATCAGATGCCGAGCCAGTCTGGGACGCCGTTATCGCGGCGGGACAGGCGTTTGCTCTGCAACCGGCCGGGATATGGGCACTGGATGTGGCCCGCATCGAAGCCGGTCTGATCATGTTGGACATCGATTACACACCGGCCAACAAAGCGATGACTGACGCTCAAACCTCGACCCCTCTTGAACTCGGCTTGAACTGGGCGGTGAGCTGGAAGAAAGGTAATTTTGTCGGAAGAAAAGCCCTGGCTATCGAAAAAGAGTGTGGCTCAAATTCCACTCTAGTCGGGCTGGAAATAGATCACAAGGAATTCGAGCGGCAGCATCATGCCCTCGGCTTGACCGTCCCCTACCCCTTTCTGGCCTGGCGGGCAGTGATTCCCCTATTTGCCGAAGGGGAGCAAATCGGTTATGCAACGAGCGGGGTCTGGTCGCCGACGTTGAAGAAGTATATTGCCCTCGGTCATATGAAACCGGGTTACACAGCTCCCGGAACCGTAGTGAAAATTGATTTGACGATCGATCGCTTCCGCCGTCCATTCGATGCCCGCGTGACAAAATTGCCCTTTTTCAATCCGGCGCGCAAGAAGGATACGTTATGAGCAATCATCACTACTACGATGCGATCGTGATTGGCGGTGGCCACAACGGCCTGGTTAACGCTGCCTATCTGGCCAAAGCCGGAAAGAAAGTGCTCGTCCTCGAACAGCGTCACACCGTCGGTGGTGCTACTGTCACGGAAGAAGTTTATCCGGGGTTCAAATACTTGATCGCCTCCTACTTGATCAGTCTCTTGCGTCCGGAAGTTATTCAAGAATTAGAACTGGCTCGGCATGGGCTCGAGATAATGCCCCTGGAGAGCACTTTTGTGCCGCTGCCGGACGGCAATTATCTGGCTGATTGGCCGGACCACGAAGCGACCAGGCACGAAATCGAGCGTCACTCCAAGCGTGACGCCGAAGCCTACGACGAGTATGCCATGACGATGCGCCGATTAGCGATTGCCCTGCGTCCTCTTTTGAGCATGATTCCGCCGGACCCGACTGCGGTCACGGCCAGAGATCTGGAGACCATGGCTAAAGTCAGTGGCACTTTGAACGGCATGACCAGAGATGATTTTTATTTGCTCTCCCGCTTGATGACAATGAGCGCCGCTGATTTTCTTGATGAATGGTTCGAGGGGGTTGCCTTGAAGGGCACCAAAGCAACGAGTGGTATCATCGGCTCATTCATCGGTCCCCGTTCGCCAGGTTCTGGCTATGTGCTTCTGCATCATTATATCGGCGAAATCGACGGCACATTTCGTTCATGGGGCTTTGCTCGCGGCGGCACCGGCGGCTTGAGCCAGGCTATCGCCCGCGCGGCGCGCGAAGCCGGAGTGGAAATTCAGACAAACTCACCGGTTGCTCAGGTCAACGTCAAAAACGGCGAAGCGACCGGTGTCACGCTGGACAATGGAGATGAATACACGGCCGGCATTGTCGTTTCCAATGCTGACGCGAAAAGGACTTTCTTGAAGTTGGTCGAGAGTCGTCACTTGCCCGATGAGTTTG
>CAJCHQ010000435.1 GCA_903970295.1 Bryobacterales bacterium | reverse complement strand
TGACATCTTTAGAAATCCACCGGCTCAAGCCGTCTCCAAAGACATCCGCTGCCTAGTTGCTGCATCTGCCCTGCAGAACCTATTTGCAGAACCTGTCTGCCGAACCCATCCGATAATTAGCCCAACTTTACTTGTCAGCACTGAGAGAGTTGGCGAGAATCCTGATTTTTCGAGAAGTCAGGCGCTCAAAAGGCTGATTTGTTCGTTGCTGATTCAGAAAAGTCACCGAATGCATGATTCTTGAAAACCAGGCAAGATATATCTATTGCTGGGACTTGTGCGTTTCATTGAATGCAGATAAAGTTACCCGCATGTTCATCAAGGCAAACAAAACCACCGTTCGCGGCAAGCAATACACAAATTACCTTTTGGTCGAAACGGAGCAGACGCCGAAAGGACCGCGGCATAAAGTGGTCTGTTCGCTCGGCAACATGAGACCGGCTCCAGCCGAACACTGGCGTCAATTGGCTCAAAAGATCGAGAGAGCTCTTTCCGGTCAGCTTGCAATTGAACCGCCAGATCAGCAGGTTGAAGCAATTATCGAAAAGATCGGCGCTCACCAACCTTCGCACCAGATAGATACAGCAATAGAAAGCACCACTGGAAGTGCACTAAGCGGTCAGGTGGATGTCGATAAAGTAACCGTGGAACACGCACGAGAAGCTGGTCCTGTCCATGTTGGACATCAGATGTGGCTGAAACTCGGACTGAATGGAATATTGCAAGAGCTTGGATTCGACGAACGGGAATGCGCCCTGACGGAGATTCTGACGCTTAACCGTCTTGTTGCTCCAGGTTCAGAGCGAGCCACTCGCGATTGGGTTGCCCGAACTGCATTGCCAGACATTCTCGGTGCGGAGAATTGCCTGATCAGCACCAATACTTTGTACGAGCAGCTAGACAAGCTCCATGGACTGCGCTCAAAAATTGAAGATGCTCTGGCCCAGAAAGAGCAAAACCTCCTCAACTTGGACAACAGCCTGCTGCTGTATGATCTGACGTCAACGTATTTTGAGGGAGCATGTGCGAGAAACGATCAGGCGCAGCGTGGATACTCCCGCGATCAAAGACCAGACTGCAAGCAAGTTGTAGCTGGACTGGTTTTGAACAGAGATCGTTTTCCAGTTGCTCATGAGATTTTCGACGGCAACACGATTGACACCACGACTGTGGATCAAATGCTGGATGTGCTGGATTCAAGAGCAGGAGGCGCACGACAAGGCCGAACAGTAATTGTCGATCGAGGCATGTCCTCAAAGGAAAATCTGGCGACGATTCGTGAGCGCGGTTACCACTATCTCGTTGCCACTCGGCAGCAAGAACGTGATGAATATCTGGCAGATCTCGAATCCGGTGATGGCTGGCTGACTTTCCAGAAACTCAGACAGGGCAAGTACATAACCACAGTCCTAAATGAGGTGAAGATCAAAAGAGTTGCAGCCGAGTCCGTTCGAAGTGTAAAGGAAAAGAAGCTGGAGGCTGTCGAACAGCGATTCAATAGAGCGGCAAAAGCGGCCGTGGCCGCTCAGGAAAAAGGAGAAGACGAGGAGCTCATCTTACAGAGGAGCCTCAAAGCTGTAGAGCTGAACAGGGAATTTAAGAATGCGAAAGCGGAACTTGAGTGCGAGGAAAGCCTAATCCTTTGTATTAGTCAAGGAAGAACGCTGAAAGACAGAGCGATTCGTGAGAAACAGGAAAAGAAATTTCTGGCAGATTTGCAGGCGCTGGAAAATCGATCTGAGGCTAAGACCAAATCAACACTGGCAAAACTGCATGAGCGGATCGGTAGACTGAAGGAGCGCTATCCACGTGTGGCGCGATATTACGCTATCACCGTCGACGATTCCACAAACAAAGTATCTCATACCGAGCTCACGGAGAAGAAAGAACTGGCTAAGCAGCTGGATGGCAGCTACATCATTCGAACCGACAGAAACGATCTTACTGATTTAGAGATTTGGCAAACTTACATGCTCCTAACTCGCGTGGAATCAGCTTTTCGTGATATGAAAACGCCATTGATGGAAAGACCGATTTATCATCATCTAGAGAATCGCGTTCAGACCCACATTTTCATCTGCATATTGGCGTACCACCTCCTTGCCCTTGTCGAAAAGCTGTTCCGTGACAAAGCGATCGCAACATCATGGGAGACGATACGTGACGAGTTAACGACTCATCAGGTCGTCACAGTCGTCATGCCGTACTCACACAGCAACAAGGTCCTGCGCATTCGCAAGGCCACCACCCCCGAGAAAGCGCATGACGAAATCTACGGGCTGTTGGGAATCACACCCGAGCCGATGCCGCCACAAAAATCCTGGACCACACAGGAAAGTCAAGCGATCTTTAGTCACTAACGCATTGTCAGCAGCCACTCCTTGCCGGTTTTGGTGACTCAAGGAGTAAAGTTGGGCTAATAGCGCGGCAGTGCATCGGGCCGTTACGCTAAACTGCCCGGTGCGCGAACAGCGCTGTTCCAGGCGTTGGAGTGTGGTGCGAAATACTGCTGTGTGTAACTAAGCGAT
>CAJCHQ010000434.1 GCA_903970295.1 Bryobacterales bacterium | reverse complement strand
GCTCATGCTGCGAGATGAAAAACGCATGGCTTGGTTTCAGGCTCCTTTCACGGGTTCCATCAATTTTGACTCCCAGTCTTCGAGTTCGGATTGATTGATCAGACCTCTGCGATTAGCCAGGTAACAAGCCCGGCACCGCTGGTTGAATTCAGTCTCGTGACCCTCACTGCGTCCCGGAATGCCCAGTTTAGCGTAAAGCGACTTCAATCGTGATTGTACTGCTTTCTCGGTCAAATAAAGCTTTTTGGCAATGGTGTGATCGGTCAAGCCCAATGCTATGCAAACCAGCGCCTCATACTCGGCAGCCGTCAAACTGGTGGCCCGATTTTGGGTGCGCTGAATCACCCGAGCGATGCCCGGATGAATCCAGCAATCGCCCGAGAGAACGGCTTTGGCGGCTTCCACGACTTGTTCGTTGGAAGCATTTTTAAGCACATATCCGAAGGCGCCATTTGGTGGCACTATCTTCCATAGCTGACGGACATAGACTTCGTCCGAAAAATTGGAAAGCATAATCACCCCGGTTTCCGGCAGCTTTTGCAAAATCAGTTCGGCCGCTTTTATGCCTGAAATCTGAGGCATTTTGATATCCAGAAAGACTAGTTCCGGCTTTAGCTTCAATGCCATATCGACGGCGGCTTGACCGTCGTGCGCTTCTTGAATCGGATGCTTTTCGCCGACGGAATCGGCAAGCAGGCTTTTCAGCCATTTGCGATCGCGTTCTTCATCATCCACTATGAGTATGGTCATATTTTCACCCTGTCGTATGTTCATCCTGAAGCGCTATTTTTACTTTCATCTCGGTACCGTTGGCGAATTTGGCTGGCTTTTTCCATTCAACCTGGGCCCCTATCAATTGGGCTCGTTGACGGATATTCAATAGTCCATGAGCATCTTTGCGAATTGCTTTGACATCAATGCCTTTACCGTTATCGATGACTGAGATTTGCAAATCACCATTGCTCTGACCGATAGTCAACTCGACCTGACTTGCCTGTGAGTGCTTTTGTACATTATTGAAAGCTTCTTGCACAATGCGATAAAGCTGCAATTTGGTGAAATTAGTCAAACTATAATCTGACTTATTGTCTAAATCACCGAATTCGCCCGAAACATTGGTTTCTCTTTCGAGCATGCTCAGTAAATTTTCCATGGCGGGCTTGAAGCCCATCGTTTCCAGTACTGATGGATGAAGATCGTTAATCACTCGGCGCATTTCAGTAACGGCTGCGTCCAGCTTCTCTCTCATCTCTCCAGGCACGGGATTGCCATCGAGATCCTGCGAAAGCTTGTCTGCCATGCGAGCCACTGACGAGAGGGCTGGCAGGGTTTCGTCGTGCAGGTCTTCGGCAATCCGTTGTCTTTCTTCTTCGGCTCGCACCTGCATCGACTCTCTGGCTTGAGCGAGTTCGCGATTGCGCTGACGGAGGTCTGTGTCGAGGTAAATAAAAGTGCCAAGCGTGAAGCCTAGAATTAGCACTGCCAGTGGTGGCACAACCGGAATCGCCAGATGAAGAGGTTGGAAAGCGATTTGGGCGGCGAAGATGAGAATAGCCGAGCTGGCCGAAAGTGCCGCCAATCTAAAGCGCAAAGGTAGAATCGAGGCGATTGCCCCAAACGCCGCACCTAAAAGGAGCAAAAGATGATGGGCCACGTTCTTAGGAAAGCTGTAAATGACTTCGTTGTCCAGAAGACAAGTGATGGCGTCGGCATGCACAGTCAGGTCAGCAACATTCTCGGAGAGTGGCGTGCGCCTTGGCTCGTTGCGTCTTTGCGTAAAGGTGCTGCCAATCAAAACGATACGATCTTTGAATTGAGCCGGATCGAAGCTGTGCTCCAAAGTGTCGCGCAACGAAATGCTGGGATAATCGACCTTATCAAATCCGATATATAACGGTTGATCTGCGCTGACTGCGAAAAAGTTGCTGGATGGACCCACGCCTTTCAACTTTTTGTGCAAATCGATTGTCGCTTCAGTCAGGGAGGGTACAGAAGCTAAGCCGAATTGATCGATGTCGGGCAACTGGTTGCTGTCGGCCACTTTGTTGCTGATCGGCAAACGGCAGATCAACCCGCCTTCTTCGCGAGTCAGTTCGTCGTAGCCGTAGGCGGCAGCGTGAGTGAGGAAATCGGCACCGGGCAAATCAGTGCTTCCCTCCAGGCTACCGAAAAGGGCGACAACCACATTGCGGTAGCGCTTCATCACGTCGACCAATTCCGGTGCCGTTGCCCCGCGCAGATCGAGATCGAGCACGATCATTGTCGGCTTGCCCTTCTCTACTGTTTCCAAGGCTTTGGCTAGAATTTTTTGTGAGCGGAGCTCGTTGAAGCGAGAGACAGCCATATCGAATTGCGAAAGGTCGTCGAATTCGACGATGCTCACATCTTTCGATCTTTTCAAGTCGGTGGCAACTGCTTGTAATGAGTCTGACACTTTGTAACGCCACTCCAATGTGGTCAGTTCCATACTTTCGAGCACGGGAGATTCAGCTAGTAAGAGTGTAGCCAGGCAACCGGTCATAGCGCCCCAAAACAGTCTTTGAAAAAGAAGCCCATCCCGCCCCTTACTTGCTATTCCCGCTGGTAGAAGGGCTTTTGCGGGCACCAAGGCGAGCCTCATTCTGCCTCTTGGAGCCTGTTGCTCCCCTTGTTGACCAGTCTAGCGCGGCGACTGCTGCAATTTGCTGGGGAAAACCCCGGACTGTATACAGGCGCTGTGCTGCTGCTCGTGGCGTTAACGAGCAACAGGTGAGAACTTTGGTTGTCTGTTTTCGAGTGTCGGTTCATGTGAACGATTGCCCAAAGCCGAACGGCAACTTAGTCATATTTGCACAAAGGAGGCGGGAGTCAAGCGCTGCTTGCCTAGTCCGGTTACACTCGTCAGCCCCCTTAACAATCATACTTGCTAGCCGCCATCTCAGCGATGAGGAACACGGGTGAGGCACGGGCGTCTTCCTACTCAAGACGTCCCCACCGACCAGACAGGAGAGATAAAATGCGGGCCATGCACCGGAACATCGTCTGGAGTGTCTTTCTCTCTGTCCAGCTCATAGGCGGGGCTGCTTCTGTGGCTTTAGCTGACCCGATTAGGGTAGCTGGCAAACAAGCATTCAATATCTCTTACGGCTCTGGCTCCATGTCTGCCACTCAACGGGCGGCGACCATTCAGAAGAATGT
>CAJCHQ010000433.1 GCA_903970295.1 Bryobacterales bacterium | reverse complement strand
TGGACAAAACCGGGACGATCACTCTGGGCAATCGCCAGGCGGTAAAATTCTTGCCAGCCCCTGGAGTTTCCGAAAAAGAATTGGCTGACGCCGCCCAGTTATCATCCCTCGCCGACGAAACTCCTGAAGGGCGCTCGATTGTGCAACTAGCCAAAGATTACGGCATGCGCGAAAGACAGCTGAGCACAACCGAAACCCACTTTATTGCTTTCAGCGCGCAGACTCGCATGAGCGGCGTCAACGTCAATGGCCGTCAGCTCCGCAAAGGAGCGGCCGAGGCAATCTATAAATATGTTAAAGACCTGGGTTTAACGATACCACCCGAGATCGAGGGCGAAGTCACGCGAATATCTCAGGCCGGAGGCACACCACTGGCAGTGGCGGACAACAGCCGGGGAACGCTTGGTGTGATTTATTTGAAGGATGTAGTAAAAGGCGGCATGCGCGAACGTTTCGAGCAGTTGCGCGCGATGGGAATTCGGACAATCATGATCACCGGCGACAATCCGCTGACGGCGGCCGCTATTGCCAGCGAAGCCGGCGTTGACGATTTTCTGCTGAGGCCACGCCCGAAACGAAAATGCAACTGATTCAAAAAGAGCAATCGGGCGGCCGCCTGGTAGCCATGACCGGCGACGGCACAAACGATGCACCGGCGCTCGCGGCAGCGGATGTCGGTCTGGCTATGAATACCGGCACGCAGGCCGCTAAAGAGGCAGGCAATATGATTGATCTCGATTCGAATCCGACAAAATTGATCGAAGTCGTTCAGATTGGCAAACAATTATTGATGACGCGGGGAGCGCTGACTACATTTTCAATCGCTAACGATGTAGCCAAATACTTCGCGATCCTACCAGCAATGTTTGGTGCACTCTACGCCACCAGCGGTCAAAAGCACGGTCCGCTCTGGGCTTTGAATATCATGGCTTTGCATTCACCACATTCGGCAATTTTGGCAGCCGTCATTTTCAACGCTTTGATTATCGTTGCTCTCATACCACTAGCGTTGAAAGGAGTGTCTTACAAACCGATGAGTGCAGCCGCACTCTTGCGGCGAAATCTTCTCGTTTACGGGCTGGGAGGGCTAATCGTGCCTTTTCCGGGGATCTGGGCGATCGACCAGCTCCTTGTAATTTGTCGATTGGTGCCCTCCATGTAGAGGTCTTCAACTAGTGTGATGCAAATCGTCTGTTTTGATTTATAAGGCAGGCGAGGAGAACCGAAAAAGGAAGGATATGATGATCAAACTATTCATGCAAGCCACGCGAGCGACGATCGTTATCGCCTTACTCACTGGTTTAGTCTTTCCCTTGGTTGTCACAGGCGTCGCACAATTGCTATTTCCCAATCAGGCTAATGGTTCCTTACTCAAAGACTCGCATGGTCAAACAATCGGTTCGGCTCTAATCGGTCAACAATTCAGCAAAGCTCAATACTTTCATCCTCGACCATCGGCTGCCGGGGCTGGCTATGCTGGTGAAGCCTCAGCGGGCAGCAATTTAGGACCGACTTCGCAAAAGCTATTCGAGGGGATTGCCGACGATCCTAAGACAAAACCGGACGAATCTTTTGCCGGCGTCAAACAACTGGCTCAAGCCTATCGAGTAGAAAACAATCTAAGCGCTGGTGAGAAAATTCCCGTCGACGCTGTCACCCGATCAGGCTCTGGACTGGATCCGCATATCTCAGTGGCCAATGCCAAGATTCAAGCGGTGCGGGTGGCCACGGCGCGCAATCTTCCTCTGGCTGTAGTTATGAGTGATCTCGAAAAATATACCGAACCAAGACAATTGGGAATTCTTGGCGAACCAAGAGTGAATGTTCTGTTGCTCAACATCGCTCTCGATAGCAAAAGCGATTAATTTAAACTTGTTTCTTACCGCTGACGACCATAGATAGTTCATACAAAAGGCGCTTCATCTTTAAGATCTCTGATTCCAATTGTTGCAACATTGACTGCCTGGTGTTCAAAGTGGAAATCGATAGTCCCTTTTTCTGCGGCACACTGGCAGTAATTACATCTAACTGTTTGGTGGACGTGCGGTCGGTAAAATTGGAAATGTTTTTGTCTGAGATCCAGCGGTCGATCAGTTGGTCGCGCCGAGTTTTGCCTTTCGCTTCATTGGCCGGCGGCGAGTTTAAAAACCTCCAAACTGGCTCAGGATAGTCGATATCGATCGCAGTCGGATAATGAAAAAGTTTAGAGAGCATGTTCGGATCTCGCTCAGATATGCTTTTTTTTCCATCCAACTGTTTTAAAGCATACATCGAAGCGATTGTCGGCACGATACCAGCAAGGATACCGAAGGTGCCTGAAGCGACCGAATAATTAGGATGAGTGTTGGTCGGTATGTCTAGACCTTCACCAACGGCCCAGAGAGCGCCATTGGTAATGAAACTCAAAGCATTGGTTTTCAATACGGCTTTGTCGCGGGCCGATGTAAAAGTAGCCAAAATTTCGTTGTTGATATTCTCTTCAGCATCAATTTCAGCGGTGACGAATTCGATCGCTAGATCGGTCTCCTCAATAATTTGCATAGCCGAAACAGTGGAAGCTGTTAATTGTTGGCACTTGGCGATATTTTCGTTAGTCGGCTCGAAATTAGTAGGGTCGATCTGACCGCGCAAACTTTGAATGCGCATAAGCACCGGCAACAGATTCAATTGCTCTGCCAATTGGCGGCTATTGGCAGAGATGGCCCCTGCCTGCAAATTGACACCAGTCTTCAAAATCTGGGTCGGAAAAGCTTGACTGTTGGCGCCTTGTTCAGCGGGCGCCGCAGCAGCGATCGAATTAGCAGCCTGTGATCCGCCGGCAGATGTGGTACCGCCAGCAGAACCACCCGAGTTCAATGCGTTTGTGCTGGCCGGGTCAGGAGAACTTGCCGCAGCCAGAGCGGAACTCGGCAAAACACCAAATAAAACGGCAATCAGTAAATTCGTCAGTCGATTGCTGCCAAACGCCATTTGATCCTCCGCTGAACATATTTTGTCTCAAACTCGATCATTGCGACCTGCTTCTGGCGGAGCTGTTTGTGGCGACCGCCTCAACCGGAGTTCGAAAGAATCAGTGATGACAAGATCTAGAAAACAAATTATGCATTATCAATCAAGAGAACATCAAGATCGAGATCATAGTTTTGACCTTCGATGAAGTGCGATTGCTATGCCAGTGAGCTTTTTGCTTTACAAATCGAATGGTTGTCAGGCGCGCACTAACGACAACATATCGAGATTTATAGCTGGAAAAATTCGGACCTCATGACATTGACTCTAATTCACGTTGGCCTACGATATCAGCCAAGGGCTTTAAAGGCTCTCTTAAGCAGGCAGACGAAATCATCCAAGGCGTCAAGCTGTTATCATAATTCCCAGCTGTGCAGTTCTTGTTTCACACTTGTTTGCGTGGCAAAAGCGTTATCCGTTCGGCGCCAATCAGAGTCGTCAAAAAATTTTTTTCAATTCGGCATTTCCGTCCTGAGGTATTAACAGATGAACAGAGTGAGGCTAGCTTTTGTCACGGCCCTCTCGCTCATTTATTTTCTGAATATCGCAGTCCAAGCCGGAGAGATCCACAATATAGGTGCCGGCAGCGCTCCAGATATCGCCTCCGATGCAGACGGCAACCTCAGCATCGTCTTTGAGAGTTATGAAAACGGCTCTAAAATTCCCGACATTTACTACAAAAGAAGTGCTGACAATGGCCTCACCTGGAGCGATGCAAAAAATATTTCGCATGCACCAGGCATTTCATCGCATCCGTGTGTAGCCACAGAGAAAGATGGCACGATTGATGTTGTCTGGAGTGACACTACATCTAGTGCCGCCCATCCAGACATATATTTTGCCCGCTCCAAAGATAGTGGCAAGACCTGGACCTTGCCAAAAGACATATCCAACACCGCCGGTGAATCCACCGAACCCGCTTTGGCGACCGGCCCCGATAATTCTGTTCACGTCGTATGGTGCGACACCAGAAAAGGCGAAGAGAATAAAGAAATTTATTACTGTTCTTCCAGCGATGGCGGCGAAAATTGGTCGGCACCCAGCGATATAAGCAACACAGTCGGTGTGTCGAGTATTCCGACTGTGACCGTCAACGAGGAGGGGCAGGTGCACTGCGCTTGGGTTGATAACACAAGTGGCGAAAAACGCCCTGACATTTACTACGCCAGAAAGATGCATGGAGCTTGGAGCAAACCTATCGATGTTTGCAGTACAGCGCGCAATTCTGCGCATCCAGCCATTGCTTGTGGGAAGAGCACAGTCTATATTTGCTGGTCTGATAATTCGGAACAGCAAAAAGCGGCCGACATTTGGCTGGCATGCAGCGATCCAGAATTGCAATTCAAAAAGCCTGTAAACATCTCCAGCACTATTGGCGTCTCTAGCGAGCCAGACATGGCTGTTGACAGCTCTGGCCGCGTCGCTGTTGTCTGGCAGGACAGCAGCCCCGGTGTAGAAAAGCCAGACATATACGCACGATTTTCACTCGATCAAGCAAAAACCTTTTCCAATGTCTTCGATATAGCCAACACCACCGGCATTTCTTTGCATCCAGACGTAACGATTGCAGGCAATTCTTTGTTTGTTGTGTGGGAAGAATTGGACGGCACCGAACTGCAATTAATGGTGAGCCGGAACGAGTTGAAAAAAACTGTCGCCGCGCCGGCGGCAGAGGTCGATGTACCTTCTCATAGCGTTCCTTCCGTGCCAAATCAATAAGTGGCGACCCTATGATGTAAGCTCAGCGTTTCTGATTGATTCAAACTTGATCCATTCTTGATCCCGTAGACGCGCAGCAATAGGCTATTGGCTGATATATTGTTGAGAAGTTCAGATATGCAATTACAACAAAAGGATTTTGCCGTGTGAGATACTTTTCGGCACTGTTTTCGTTGGCCATTATGTACGCTCTCTGCGTTCTGGCTATCTTTGGCGGCACGCCCAAAGCCCAAAGTCAAAATACGCCTCAAGTTTTGCTCACTGTGCACGGACCAAAAGCTGAAGCGCTTGAGTCTGTTGGGGATCGCTACGATCAAAAAATAGCCGAAAATTCTGCCGCCACTCCTGCCGGCCAAGAGGCGCTGACGCCGTCGCCTCTGACTCCGGCTGCAGCGACTCCGCCTGCAGCCCAAGCGGCGAGGGTGCCTGTCTGGCAATCAGCCACGCCCTTCGCTCCCGAAGGTGAAAAGCGGCGCGCCCTGCCGGCTCCGCTCGATCCGGTCTTCCCCAGCACCGAATATGTGGGCGCCGCCGGCCAAACGCAAATCGGCATTCCCGACTTAAACACTGTTTTCCCTCTCGAGAAAGAGATCTACAAAGCCTGTCCGATGCTCAAAAAAGCCCGCATCGAAATTTATGGCTGGTCGAACCCGGGTATGGACTACAGTACGTCGAAACATTCCAACGTCCCTCTGTCTTATTCGATTGTGCCGAATAAGTTGGAAATGGATCAAACAGTCTTTCGCATCGAGCGCATGCCCGACACCGTGCAACAAGAGCACCGTGACTGGGGCTTTCGCCTGAGCATGATTTACGGCATCGATACACGCTACACGGTATCCGATGGATGGTACCCGGCCAGTGGCCAAGTGTTGGGCCAGAACAAACTCTATTCCTGGGATCCGGTCGAATGCTATGGCGTCTATTACGTACCGAAAATTGGCAACCACAAACTTTTCGATGGTTTAGTGATTAAAGCCGGGCGTTACATTTCGCCTCCTGACATCGAAGCGCAGCTTGCACCCGACAACTATTTGTGGACGCACTCGCTTATGTTCACTTACGACAACTACACGCAGACAGGCATCCTAGCGAGTCTTAAATTAAACAAGCAATGGATGGTGCAGGCCGGCATTCATTCCGGTGATGATATCGCACCCTGGAGCCCAGCCGCTATACCTTCAGTGGAAGCCTTCGTGCGCTGGCAATCTAAAACCAATAATGACTCTATATATGGTGGCGTAAATTCGATCAACGACGGGCACTACAGATTGGCAGACAAGAATAACGGTAACCAAGGACACGACAATCTCCAACAGTTCAACGTGACCTGGGGACACCGTTTCAGCCGCCGCGTCCACATGATGACGGAGGGGTACTACATCTATGAAATCAATGCTCTGGCCGGTGGCACAGTGGTTTCCGGATCTCCGCGACCATATTTCATGGCCACCGGCCCAGGCGCTTATCTGCCGGGATTATCGCAGGCTTGGGGAGTGGTAAATTACACGAACATCAAAATCACCGATCATGACTACATTACAATTCGTCCCATCGATTTTCTCGGCGATCCGCGTGGTGAACGGACTGGATTTCCTACCACTCTAGCCAGCGCTACAGTTGGATGGTGTCATCGGTTCAATGATCTACTTTGCATTCGCCCGGAAATTCGCTACGAACGCTCGCTCAACAGCCATGAGGGGATCCCGGTCACGCCTTACGACAACGGTCACCGCATGTACCAATTTACTGTCGGAGCTGACTTGATTCAACGATTCTGAGGTTAAACAAAATCGGCATGAGAAAAAAAGTGGTCGTGGGCCTGATTGCCATTTGTCAAATTTGGAGCGGGTCGTTAGCAGCCGACAAAAGGTTGACTTATATTGTCGGAGCTGGTCAGCGCCCTGCGCTCGCTTCTGAAAAAGACGGCACTCTGGACGCCGTTTACGAAGCCCGCGAGCCGGGCAAAAACACTGGCGCTATTTGTTACAGCCGGAGCACCGACCAGGGCAAAAGCTGGACCGAACCAAATGAAATTTCTAAAACTCCCGGACTCTCTCTCAATCCCGCCATCGCCAGCAACGGGAACGGTATGCTAGCCGCAGTTTGGAGCGGTACGAACCCGCGTTTGAACAATCCCGATATATTCCTTTCGCATTCAACCGACCGCGGTAAGACTTGGAGCGAACCTATCGATATTTCGAACACTGAAGGCGCATCCTTGGACCCGAGAATTGTCTTCAGCGACGATAATTTTATGCACATTGTTTGGAGCGATACCAAAGAGGGACAACTGAACCCGGACATCTACTACACATCAATTGACTGCGGCAAAAGCTGGAACAAAATTTCGTCCATTACAAACATCAGCAATACGCCGGGCAGCTCGATTGAACCGTCCATTGCTGCCGCCAAAAACGTGCTTCATGTGGCTTGGGTAGACGCCAGTCCTGGTGTGCACCGCCCGGACATTTATTATGCGAAGAATCTGCGCGGTGTCTGGCTAAAAGCGCTTGATTTGAGCAATTCCATTCGCACCTCGACTCACCCAGCGGTGACTTGCGGCAAGGGCAAAGTCTTTATTTGTTGGTCAGACAATTCTAGAAAAGAGAATGCTGCTGATATTTGGTGCGACGTAGGCGGCGGCAACGCCAAGTTTGCCAAACCGATCAACATCTCATCGAGCCCTGGTGTATCTTCTCAACCAGCTGTTACAGCCGACGAGAGCGGACATGTGGCGATCGTCTGGTCAGACACGACTCCAGGCCCAGAAACTCCACACATTTTCGCACGCATCTCAGCCGACAGTTGCGACGACTTTTCCAATGTTCTCGATTTATCCGAGATTGATGGGGCGTCGGTTCACCCAGACGTGGCAATCAACCATGGTCGAGTCTTCGTGATTTGGGAAAACGTTGAAGCAGCAAACAATTTTCAGCGTCACACATTGAAGGTAACCTCAGTCGAAATTGGAGGCATTGCTACTGGCCCAGCAACTATGGTCGATCCAACTCTTCATACCCAAACCGGCAATATGCACTAGAGCAACACTGGTCTGATTTGGTCGACGCAGCTGGGCAGTCGGTCTAAGCTAGAATCTCTGGATCAGGTCGGCACCAATCGTAAACTGGTACCTTTTAGTGCCGTTGTTGTATGGAGTGACTGCCTGTCCATCAATACTGTTTAACGCCCTTTCGTATCTAATCTCTGGACGAATACACAAAAGGTCATTGAAGCGATGGATCAAACCAACAGTCCAGCTGGCATAGGCTGTCTTGTAGCCGGTGCGCCAACCGCGGGGATCGATCAAATAATCGACAGGTCGGACGCACAGATAAGTCTTGTCGCTAATTTTGTAGGCTGTGTAATTGACAAAACCACCGGCATACGACACACCGTGAAGATAGGCTCCTGGTCCAGTTCCTTCGTTATACGAGCGGGGCGGGCCGTAGTTGACAGTGCCTCCTTGCAGCGCATCTATAGAGTAAAGCAAATAGCCTTCGGACTGCATATGAAGACGCTCGGTGAACTTGTGACCCCAGGTCAAATTGAACTGTTGCAAATTGTCGTGGGCCAGGGGTTTTCCAGCGGCGATAGTAGTGCCATATATGGTGCTCATCGCAGTCGCTATGTTTTGTGTGGCTTCCACTTCTCTAGCGCCGCGAAATCTGCCGTTGTTAATACCATCGATGCCACCATACAAGGAATCTTTGTTGTTCTTTGTCGTA
>CAJCHQ010000432.1 GCA_903970295.1 Bryobacterales bacterium | reverse complement strand
TTCACCTCCACCTGACATCAGCCAACCAACCTGCCTGGCAAATCCTAAAAGAATATCAAGGGCATATAGATCCGCCCAGGGAGCGCTAGAATTGCTGCTTACGTAGTTTGCATCGCATCAGTCAACGGAGGGCCGAGCCTTGTCTAAGGTTGGAGTACCAAAAGAAATTCTCGATAACGAGTACAGAGTGGCGCTTACTCTGGCAGGAACGGCAGCCCTCGTCGCCGACGGTAATACCGTCTACATCGAAAAAAGTGCTGGTGTCGGAAGTGGTATCACCGACGACGAATACAAAGCTGTCGGCGCACATATTTTGCCCGATGCGGCGAGCGTGTTTGGCGAGTCTGACTTGATCCTGAAAGTCAAAGAACCGCAGGCAAAAGAAGTGCCGCTGCTGAGAAAGAAGCAATTGCTATTCACGTATCTGCACCTGGCCGCTCATCCGAAACTGGCAGTTGACCTGGCCAAAACCGGTGCCACTTGCATCGCCTATGAAACAGTGCAAACCGCTAACGGTGCCTTGCCATTGCTCACTCCGATGAGCGAAATTGCAGGCAGACTGGCTACCCAAATTGGCGCCAACTACCTGGAGCGACCGATGGGCGGCCGTGGCGTATTGCTAGGCGGAGTGCCGGGAGTCGAGCCCGGTGAAGTGATCATCATTGGTGGCGGTATCGTCGGCACAAACGCCGCCAAGATCGCACTGGGCTTGGGCGCACGAGTGACGATTTTCGATCTATCACTCGATCGTTTGCGTTATTTGGACGACGTGTTCAACGGTCAATTGAGAACAGTGTTCTCGGTCGGCCATTACCTCGACAATTTGCTGCCTTCAGCTGATCTGGTCATTGGCGCGGTGCTGATTCCAGGCAAACAAGCACCACGCATCGTCACCAAAGAAATGGTGAAGAAGATGAAGAAGGGCTCTGTGATTGTGGACGTCAGCGTCGACCAGGGCGGTTGCATCGAAACGATCAAATCGACCACTCATTCAGCGCCAATATATGAATACGAGGGCGTCGTGCACTATGGTGTAGCCAACATCCCGGGTGCAGTACCGTGGACATCAACGAGAGCTTTGACTAATGCCACAATGACCTATGTTCTCAAATTAGCCAAATTCGGCTATCAAGCCGTTCTTGATGATGCCGCTCTAAACCGCGGCGTCAATATTCACGAAGGCGAGATTGTTCACACTGGTGTGGCAGAAGCCGTGGCCAACGTGGTAGCAACGGCCTAGCAAGACGGGTTTGTATAAATCACTGCAGGTGCCCGGGTTTCGGCAAGCGCGGGCACTTTTTTTTCGCTAGCATCTGGCAAATATGCGTCAATCAAATGAGGAGAGTCTGACAATTAGCACTCGATGCTTTCGACTCTTCAATCAAGATCCCATCACTACTGTTGGTGGCATCTATCTGACCATAAAATCAGCCGGATTGAAACCTCTAAAGCCAAGACTTCGGGCCGCCTGATGATCTGCTTTGCCGGCAGCAACGTTACCCATGCGAGCGTAGTCCAGACCGCGAATGTAATAGGCACAACCGGATCCAAATCGTTTATCTCGGTTGATGCATTCAGTCAGATATTGCGCTGATTGTCTGTACTGTTTCATCCGAAACAAGCACTCGCCAGCATCATACCAATAGACAGGGACAGACCCTTTCATGGTGACTGCCTTCATGAAGTCAGCAAAGGCTTCAGGAAATTGATTCGTCTGCCGATAAACTTTACCTCGATTCGAGTAAAGAACGTCAGAACTTGGCTTCAACCTGATCGCGGTGCTGCAGTCTCCCAAAGCCAGGGACCAGTTTCGCATGCGAGCATACAGCGACGAGCGCTGTCCCAATGAGGTGACATCATTGGGATCGAGTTCGATGGCTTTGTCCAGATCGCCGAGAGCCTTTTGGTCGGCGCCGGCGAAATGTTCTAGATTTGCTCTGGCTGCATACAGGCGCGCGTCTTGCGGGGCTTTAACTATCTGATTGTCTATTTTGGTTATCTCTTCCTGAATCATCTCAGCTTGACCAGCCAGGGCGGCGCGAGGGACAGCCATGATCAGAATTACAGACAGGCAAGTGGATATTAAACCTGCCCACACAGCAGTCGTTTGTAGACCGCGCCCAAGCGCACAATTTACCCTACCAGGCCAAATCATTATTACTGCCTCAACTGCCCTGGACTCCCCCACTACCTAATTGAACTGTACCCCAATTTTCTACCTTTATATTTTAGAAGGGGCCGGCAAAACGACCAGGTTAAAACAACTTCGAGCGAGGTTGGGGGCAACGCACTGACGGGACCAAAGAATGCCACCATATACGCCACCAAAACCAGAATTACTGGGTGAAAGGGATTGCACCGCGGAAATTTCAAGGACTCTTAGGAATTGCACGAAAGTCACGGTTTTCCCGGGCAATTGCTCAGTTTTCATTTACTAATTCACATTATCCTGTCGCAGGGGCTAAGATACGTACGCAAGCCCAAGCCGCCAAGGGCGGAATTTTTTCGATTCAGAAAACGCTTGCTGAGCAATTCTTTTCTCCGCGCTAAGCTTTATGCCTCGACTTGAACAGGCGTTTTGAGATTTTAGTAAAAGGCGGAGAAGGATATTTTTACTGCCCGGCAGGGAACTTAGAGAATGTAACTGTTATGACGGACACTATGAGCAAGACTTGGGAAGAATACGTGCAGGCCGGGGCAGCCGCCTTCGAGGCCGGGAAGTATCTGGACGCTGAGAACTTCATGCACGCCGCACTCATGGAGGCGGAAACTCTAGGCGACGACTTGAAAACTGCCCTGAGCCTGGACAATTTGGCTGAGGTCTTCTTTGAGCAAGGCAAATATGACAAGGCAGAGCCGCTCTATCAGCGCTCTTTGACAGTCAGGCAACGCGTGCTCGAGCCGGAGCATGAAGACATCGTCGCCAGTCTGAACAATTTGTCGGCGCTTTACTTTTTCCAGGAGAAGCACGCCGAAGCCGAGCCCCTGTGTCGGGAATTGACCTCGATCTACGAAAAGGTTCTCGGTCCTGAGCATCCGGAGGTGGCAACCAGCCTGAACAATCTCGCCCTTTTGCTGAAAGCGCAAAAGAAATATCCGCAGGCGGAGCAGACCTTCAAACGCGCTTTGTTGATTATGGAAAAGTCTCTTGGTCTCAACCATCCGGACGTCGGCATCAGTCTCAATCATTTAGCTTGTCTCTACCAGGAGCAAAAGAAATATGCCGAGGCTGAACTCTTATTCGAGCGCGCTCTGACCCTGCTCGAGTCTTCAATCGGGGCGGAGAATCCAGAATTGGCGCCGACCTTGAATAATCTCGTCGCTGTTTTGAAGGCCCAAGGCAAAGAAAATCAAGCTGAGCCGTACTACCAACAACTATTGGCGATCAAAGAAATAAGCCTTGGACCGACCCACCCGGAAGTTGTCAGTTCAATCGACAATCTCGCTTCTTTTCACTTCCATCAAGGTCGCTTTGATGATGCCGAGCGCCTTTACAAGCGCATGTATGCGATGAAAGAAAGGGCTGTTGGTAAAACCAGTCCGCAAATCGTCAGCAGCATGAGCAATCTGGCCAAGGTCTATCAAGCTCAACACAAATTCGCGCAGTCCGAGACACTCTATAAAGACGCTCTGGCAATTTGCGAAAAGCATTATCCACCCGACCACAGCGAGGTGGCGACTGCGATTTTCAATCTAGCCAACATGTATCAGCAAAACGGCCGCTATGCCAAAGCTGAGCCTTACTGGCGGCGGCTAAAATTGATGCGCGAGAAGACCTTTGGTCCCAAAAGTGCAGACGCTGCAGTCTGTTTGCAAAATCTGGCAGTGGCTACATTTCAACAAGGCAAGTACAAAGATTCAGAACCATTGTGGCGCAGTCTTTTGGAAATCAAAGAACAGGTGCAGGGGCTCGATCATCCGGAGATCGCCAATTGCCTGCATCACATCGCCGAAACATTGCGCTACGACGCCCGCTACGATCAAGCCGAGCCTCTCTACCAGCGAGCTCTCGAGATCCGGCAACGGCTTTTGGGACCCAATCATCCTGACGTCGCCGTCTCTTTGGAAGGCTACGCCAATTTGCTTGCACTCACTTATCGCGAGGCAGAAGCCGAGCATATGAAAGCTTGTGCGCGCAGCATCAAGAAACAGAAAGTGAATATCTAGCTCAGGTCGTAAGCAAATCGAGTACGGCTGCCATCAACTCGGAATCGGACGTGCGCGATTTGATCAAATGTTTGGTCGAACCCAATTTAAGACGGCCAATATCGTCTTGGGTCAGATCCAGACTGGTGTAAACGATCAAAGGTGTAGATTTAGCCGCCGTCGTTTGCAAAAATTCAACCAAGGCAAAACCATCGGGGGGTGGCACAGAAACGTCGAGAATTATCAAATCCGGTTTCAGCGCACCAATCATGCTCATGGCTTGCTCGCCGTCAGCAGCCGCGATTGCTTTGATGCCTACTTCAAATAACTGGTGGCAGAGAATTTGTCGGGTGGCATCATCATCTTCGACTATCAACACTTTCGCAGTTTGCAACTTCGCCCCCTGCACTGCCGAAGCGACCGCCTTGAGCAACCGATTTTCATCAAGCGGCCGGGCAGACAAATCAGTGCAAAGGGGAATATTCAGCTCGGGCTTGAGGCGCGCTTCGCCAATCAACAAGATCGGCACCAGCTGTGTCCGATTCTCGGCCCGCAAACGACCTAACCATTCGACGCCGTCGCCGTCCGGCAAATCGGGATCGAGGACGATCACCTTGGGCAGTAATCGCGTCATCCATTCGTTGGCTGATGCGAGTGTCGCAGCGTGAATGACCGAATAATTTTCCTGAGAAAGCAAAGCCTGAAGGCTCTCGCTCAGCACAGGATCGTCTTCGATCAAAAGCACTAACTTCTCGACCTGGAATGGTCTAATACCAGTTACAGTCGCAGTTTGTTTGATTTCGTGCATAGGCAAATCGAAAAAGAAAGTGGAACCGGTGCCGACTGTACTGTTGACACCCACTTTGCCACCATGTTGCTCGATGATCGCCTTACAAATAGCTAGACCTAACCCAGTCCCACCTTTGGGTCGGCTATCAGAAGAGTCGAGCTGCTGAAAGAGCCCGAATAATTTCGACATTTGATCCGCGCGAATACCAGGCCCATTGTCAATTACCGAAAAGCGGCACATCTGACCGCGATCGCGCACAGTGATAGAAATTTCAGCTCCAGGCGGCGAAAACTTAATAGCGTTGGAAACCAGATTGGTGAGCACCTGGATCATTCGATCGGTATCGCAATTCAGGACCGCGTCCGTCTTCACATCAGTCGTCAGTTTGACGTTGGTTTGATCTGCAATGCCCTGGAGAGCGGATATCGTCATATCAGTAAGTTTGCGCGGGCGTGTGCGTTGCAGTTTCAATTCGAGTTTGCCAGCTTCGATTTTCCGAATGTCTAGAATGTCGTTGATCAATCTGATCAAGCGATCCGATTCCATTCTGGCGATGGTCACGAGCTTGACGGCTTTTTCCGACAGATCTCCTGCCAACCCACCTTCTAGAAGTCCCAGCGATGCGCGAATCGATGTTAAGGGCGTGCGCAATTCATGCGACACAGTCGAATAGAATTCGTTGACCCGTCTTTCGATTTCCTTTCTTTCCGAAATATCATGCACGATGCCGCACAATCGTTCGGGCTTGCCATCGTCACCAAAGATTGGCGTCCAGCGCGACCAGATCCAGCGAATCGCGCCATCGGGGCGGCGAATTCGATATTCGATGGTGTTGCCCGTGAGCATATGCTTGCGAATATCGTTCGTTGCTCGTTCTCGATCCTCCCCGATCACGGCATCGAAGTAGGCTGTTGGGCGATTATATAATTCCGCCACGGGCCGCCCCCAAACGCGCTCATAAGCCGGGCTGCAGTACAAGAGCTTATTTTCTTTGACAGAGCTGATCCAGAAAATCTCCTCGATGTTTTCGGCCAGCTGTCGAAACAACATCTCTCTGTCTTTCAAGCGTATTTCTGTATTTTTACGCTCGATGAATTGACCGAATTGACTACCCAGTGCATTCAACATCTGCAAACGCTCAGGCGTCGGGGCATCGGCATCGATAGCCAGCAATTCGATCACACCGAGAATAGTCTCATCGCTGCGCACGGGGAAAGCAAACAAGCTATCGATACCGCTCTTCGATGCTTCGACGATTAATTTTTGCCCAATTTCTCCTGCCTCTTTGCCGATCCACAATGGTGCATTCGTGGCCCATACCCTACCTGCCAGCCCATCACCACGTTTCAACGCATGCAGCCTGTATGACCGTTCGAGCTCGCTTATATCAAGAGCTGGTTTATGCCAGATATCGACAATCTCCAAATGCTGTGACTGATCGTCAACTTGCCAAAATACAGCGGCATCCCAATCATTTTGGTCACAGATCTGCTCCAGTATTTTAGGCGCCGCTTCTTGCACCGACTCTGCTTGTGACAAGACGCTGGTCATCGCATATTGGATGGAGGAACGGCGTTGGGCTTCCTTGCGTGAGGTGATGTCGGCGAAAGAGACCACGGCCCCCTTCACCTCACCATTCACCACCAGCGGTGCACTATAATACTGAACCGGGATGAGAACACCGTCACTACGTTTGAAGTAGTCTTCGGCGGCGGTGGCAATTGTTCCTTCTCGCGTTGCTTTCAAGATCGGACACGACTCGGCGCGGCAACCGCCCGGTTGATCCGGCATATCGTGGTGAATGAGCTGGTGCATATATTGACCGATGATATTTTCATTTTCGTAACCTAATATGCGCGCCCCAGCGGGATTGAGATAAATCAGTTTGCCGCCGGAATCGAGCTGATAAAGACCCTCTCCCATACTGGAAAAAATCGCGTTAAGGCGCACCTGGTTTTCATTCAATTTTGCCTGGGTCGTCTTGAATTCGCTAATATCGCGGCCCTCGGCGATAATCAGAATCACTTTTCCGGCTTCATCAACCAGTGGTTTGAAAGAGAAATCGAGATCCATCGGCTTGCCACCGGG
>CAJCHQ010000431.1 GCA_903970295.1 Bryobacterales bacterium | reverse complement strand
CGGCTATCATCGTCACATTGCCACTGGTACCGCCGCTGCCACCGCCATTTGCCTGAATTTCTGAACTGTTACTAACGTATGGATTCTGATAGCCGGGATTGCTGTAGTTTATGTATCCGGTGCCAGTCGCACCAGCGCTTTGTGCAAAAGCCACAAGCGTGACATTGCCTCCATTGCCGGTGGCAGTCGGCGCAGAAGTATTAACTACAGCGGGCGCGAAGTCTGTATACGGCTCGTTGAAATTAATGTAACCACCTGTGGAGCTCGCTCCCTGAATCTGCACTTGCGATGTCGACGTTCCGGTTGGAGGAATGCTTGAGACGGCTCCTCCACTAACGCTTGTAACATTCGCACCGGCGATCACAAGCAAGTTGTCGCCATTAGTGCCATCGTTGACCGTTAAGGTCGTAAAGCTATTACCGCTGCCAACGACGTTCCCACTAGCTATGATTGCTGTATCGCCATTAAACGTATTACTTCCACTAATGGTGATGTCGCCAGCGTTGTTAACAAAAATAGGGTCCCCAGTTACTTTGTTATTTCCAATGATCAGGTTGCTGGTGCTTGCCACCACGTCTTCAACATGTGCCGAGCTGTTTAAATTGCCGGTCACCTGGTTGACATTGCCAGTGATAATTCCGTTGCCTGCATACAGGTTTAGATTTTCAGACTTGTAGTTGCCACCACTTAGATTGATGTTGCCAATCCCCTGGTACGAGCTGTCACGGACATTAACATTGCCTGCATTCGCCTGGAAAGTACCGCCGCTTGCGTTGACACTAATATCCGTCGACGCTGATGGAGCGGTTATATTTATGTTTCCAGTCTCAGAAGAGATGAGTCCGGTATTGGTGAGTTTACCGCTACCAACGCTCAAATTGACGTTGCCGGTTGCCTGAATTTCTGGTGCACTTAAAGCCGGTGCGCTTAAACCCGCAGGCTTGGCACCACCTTCCACTGGAATACTCGCTCCTGGCGCCGGAGCATTAGTTATGGCACCAACTGCGGTGGCTAGTGTAAGGGCGCCGGAACTCGATATCATGCCTTCATTCGTGATATTGTTCTGCGCACTCAAATTCAGGTCAACACTACCACCTGTATTCTTGAGCGACGTCGCAAGAGACCCCGGAAGCACCGTGGATATAACTCCGCCCTTTTCGTTGGTGATGTCCGCCGCGGAAATGCCCACTGAAGTGTTTTGAGAGCTGGTTGACACTCCATAGACCGAACCATAATTAACCAGATCGCCCGCAATCGAAAGCGACCCTTTTGATGCATTATCCAGAGCGGTTACACCAACAGGCACAACAACTTCAGTGACCTTGGAATTGACGGTTGAGTTTAAAGAGAACTTGCCGGCATCGGCAGCACCTTGAGAATCAAGCACTAGAGTCTGAGAGTTGCTGGCCAACTGTTGTTGAATGGCCACATATTCGGCAGCCGTTACCTTCTGCCCCGGTGTGAAAGTTTGATTCGTGCCCCCGACGTTGATCGTGACAGAAGTGGTGTGTCCAAAGAGAGATGAACCGAGCACTATGTTCGCGGTGCTAGACGAAAGATCGAGCTGATACCCACCGCTCGGCAGGGTACTCGCCGCGGGCGATATTGCCGGCGACGACAGGGCGTGAACATTAGTGATTTGGTGCGTCGACGTTGTGCCAGTAGCGTTGGACGCATGCTGTGATCGATGATTAGTATTGTTCCGACCAACTCCGCTGCTGCTAACTACCTGATGTTTACTGCCGGTCTGGACGCTAGTATTGACTATCTGGTGGTTAGTCGCAGACTGATCACCTGTGGTACTGCCAGCAGCGGAGTTGGACTGAGCCGTGAAATGAACTGGAGTAGTCACCGTATGCACAACAGGATGAACCACAACTGGCGGGAGTCCGTTGACCCCGCCTGCGTAGGCTGAATTCGCTGATGCAAGGAAGCAGATAGTCGATGGCCAAATCACTAGCTGTTTTCCGTTTCTCCGACGGAACCGATAAAACTTGCGGCTCCAGCGCATCAACATCATCCAGTTCGTCTCGTTAATCATTTAATTGACCTTCTCGTGCTGCTAGTTTCGTTTGAATTTAACTACCGACTGGTCTTTCTTCGCTTGGGTTTGTTCTTTCCGCATTTCGTCTCGTTAACCGTTCCGATCGCGCAACCGAATCCCCATCATCGACTCCTTTCGCGCATGACAAAAACACGCCGCCCGAGAGCTGCGTTTTCATACCAATATGCCTGGATTGCTAGTATTGCCTATAACTCGATTGACACGAAAATGCCACAGCCCAAAGTCATGTCTGTGGCATCAAATCTCGAAAGAGTTGTGATCATGCGCCTCCCAAGGCGTAAAAGAGAACGATTCAAGAACTCACATGGGATACCTGACGATCGGATTCCTGTCGGGCAAGGCACTGGGCAATTCTTAGCAACTACTCAGTTACTCGTGACACGTCCCGGGGCATAAGCTGCTCCGCGACTGATTTCACGATGTTAACACCGCAGAGTTGGTGTCGCAATCCACGGATGAGATAAAAAGGCAGCTCTCAAAAGTTATTTCTGAAATTCCCAACAGGTTTGGTTCCAACCAGTCATATAGTCTTTACAAAACTTTTTATGAATTTTTTCCAACTTCCCTATCATTCAGACGAGCACAGCTGTTGAGGGCAGTTGCCATGACACTCGGATACGACTTACATTTAATTACATCCTTTCCCATATGGTACTTAATGGGTCACAAGCATAAATTTGCACTGCCAATATTTGCGGCCACCTTGTCCAACAGTGATAACGGACTGGTCTATATAAATTGAACGCTTTTGCCCAGGAAAAATTTGATCGGTCAGATATGCCGCGTGTTGGATCAGCACTAAAGATAAACCGGGTTCGTAAGCGAGCACGTCAGTTTCAACCGATCATCGATATTTTCTCGCGAACGATTCGAAAAGCGCATGGAATCTGGATTTCACCAGTTACGAACAACCTTTGCTGCGCGGCACTACACCCCCACCCACTTGAACTGCATAGCCAGTTGATGCAACACTTACCCCTCACGGGATATACCGACTAATATTTATGACCCCTTTTTATTTGTAGAGGCTATACGAATGCAGGTACTTGAGAAGAAACAGACCAACGCTTACGACGAGATTCCTTACGACAGCCATGCTTATCCGCAATCGCATCCTGATCGTCTGGCCGCCGTTGCCACTTTATTTGGCATGAAGCCTAAATCCGTGAGCAATTGCCGAGTGCTGGAACTAGGTTGCGCCGCCGGCGGCAATCTTATCCCGCTGGCTACAACACTTCCAGACGCTCACTTTGTCGGCGTCGATTTGTCACAACGTCAGGTGACCGAAGGACAAGCGTCAATCAAAGAACTCGGATTGAAAAATGTCGAACTCAAACATGTCGATCTGAAAGACATCGACAAAAAGTTCGGCGAGTTCGATTACATCATTGCGCATGCGCTATACTCCTGGGTCTCGGATGAGAATCAAGAAAAAATTCTGGAAATCTGCCAGAACAATCTAGCCCCGAATGGTGTCGCTTACATCAGCTATAACACTTTCCCGGGGTGGCACTTCCGTGGCATGATTCGCGACATGATGATGTATCACGCCGGTCACATCGAAGATTCAGCTTTTAAAGCCGGTCAAGCCCGTGCTCTGCTCGATTTCCTTTCGCAATCAGTGCCCACGCAAGACAACGCTTACGGCATCATGCTCAAAAACGAATTAGATCTGATCAGACAACAACAAGATTCGTACTTGCTGCACGATCATCTCGAAGCGCAAAACGCACCCATCTATTTCCACCAGTTTGCCGAACGCGCTGCTCGCCACGGCTTGCAATATCTCGGCGAAGCCGATTTCCACACCATGCTCACAAGCAACTTCCCTAAAGAAGTCGACGAGACACTCAGAAGAATCTCCACCGAACTCGTGCGCACTGAGCAATATATGGATTTCTTGCGCAACCGTACCTTCAGACAAACACTTCTCTGCAAGCAAGATGTTCCACTCAATCGCAATCTGACTTTCGAAAATCTCCAGCACTTCTTGATTGCTTCTCCAATCAAAGCAGTGTCGGAAAACATCGACCTTCAATCGAATAAGTCTGAAACGTTTGCTCTGCCCAACGGTTTCACTCTCACCTCGACGGTGCCTCTGATCAAAGCCGCTTTCCAACACTTGTCGGAAGAATGGCCTAAAGCAGTCGGTTTTGATGACCTGCTCAATGCTGCTCGCTCGAAGAGCAACGACTCTCAGTCAGTGGAAGTGCAAAGGCAACTTCTTGGTGCTGATCTGTTGACGGCCTATGCCACCAGTCTGATTCAGTTGCGCACTCACCAATTGCCTTTCGTCACTACTGTCAGCGATCATCCCAAGGTCAGCGAAATTGTTCGGCACCAGGCGAAGACACGCGACTTTGTCACCAACCAGTTGCATGAAAGAATCGCTATCGATATCTTCTCGCGCAGCTTGATCGAATTGCTCGACGGCAAACGCGACAAAGAGAAAATTTTGGATGAACTAGCGAAGCTGGTTAAAGCCGAAAAGCTCGTTGTACAAAAAGACGGCAAAAACCTCAAGGAAGGCGCCACATTGCGCGAAGCTCTGCGCCAGGCCATGAACGAAAGCCTGTCGAAAATGGAAAAAGCGGCTGTGCTTATCGCATAAGATAGCCAAACCAGACGCGTCAGTTACAGAAAAAGGCACCGCTTCCGGTGCCTCTTCTTTTATTTGGAGAACTCCGCTCTGCCCCTACCTCATTGCCGTCTGAGGCAGCGCGTTTCTCAATGTGTACGGCTCACGACTGTTCGAAAGTTGCATCAGCAGCGCTGCGTTTTTCAGAACGCCCTGGGCGATATGTCTCGAGTGTGCTTCTTCTGAATTGAGCATGGAAGTGAATGGCTGTTGCAGCCCTTTCAGCATGGACATGATTTCGAACTCGCTTTGATAGAGCTTGCTGCCAGAGCCGACGGACGAGGTCGTCATCTTTCGGTAACCAGTCCATGGCACCGGATTGATCTGTTCGAACGAACCGACGCGCTCGTCGGCAACGACTGCCGCCCGTCCGGGTGAAAGCGAAACATTGTGATTGCCGCAGCTAATCATAACGGCGTCTTTATGCGAGTCATGCAGATCGTACACTGCCAATCCCTTGGCAAACGCGACGATCAAAACGAGCGATTTAGCGCTCACACCGACTGTCCCAAATGGCGTCTCCACCACCGTCTTATCAGTGGGCGACAAAAGCAATGCGCCTCGTTCCAGAATGCGCTTTTCTACCCTTGAAGCAACGGCTTTCTTCGAGACGGAACCTTTCAAAACATTACTCTTTTCGCTATCGGTATCTTCCGTCAGTCTATTGTTGAAGTTACCGACCCCACTCGTGATTGCATTTGTGCTCGATATAGCACTTTCGACACCAGCTGTGTCAGAGAGGGGTTCTTCAGAGAGAAGTTGCTGTGACAGTGCGGCTTGCAATGACGTACCAATGCCGGAACGTGAGGAGTCAATCAAACCTGAAGGCGCAAGCGTCGATAGCACCTGAGCAGCTAACAGGCTTGTCACCGGAGATGGAGCCGACACAAGCGTAGCAGCAGTGTTCGAAAGCGATGCCTGAGGCAGCGAAGTTTCACCGGCCTCAGCCACCGTCACAGGCCTAGATGCAGCTGCAAAATTTGCCGCCAGCGCTGGCCCGACCTGCGTGCTTCCTGCCGCCAGTGATTTCGATGACGCATCCATGATCGCCGGCGTTACAGCAAGTCCACCATTAGCAGCAGGCACATAAGGTCCTGCACCAATTGGGTCGGCAGTAATAGTCACATTCGCATTAACTACGATCGCCGATGCCGGCCGCGTGCCGGTATTGAAAACGATATTGTCGCCCTTCAAATTCAGAGTCACTGGTGCAGTCGGCACCGAAATGCTATTCGTTCCAAAGTACGCTGTTCCCGACCCAGGATGATTGACAGTCACATTCGCTGGCTGAGTACCAACCATGGGGCTGGTTGGTACTGAACCGATAACGATATCAACCGGTCCTCCGGTACCTTCGGTGCCGATGAAGCTGCCCGCCCCTATATTGATGGTGCCGGATGCAGTATTGGCTTCTTCAAAAATAACTGCTCCATTTTTGGCAATTTGCCCGGTGTTGGCATTAGTCACAAGGGTTGCGCCAGCAGCCAGAATATTCACGTAGCCGTTGTTGGCGGTCAGGTTGTTCAGTTGCAGCGAGCCATTAGTGCCCAGCGAGAAAGAAGTGCCTGCGCTGGAATTACCCACCGAGGCCGCACCAAAATTGAGGTCGCCCAGACTGACGATACCGCCACCGGTGGCAGTCAAATACGTTGTATTGACATTCAAGTATATTCCACCAGTACCTGCCGTCAGAGTCAGCGGTCCTCCGGTGATCGGTGCACTGGTTGGTTCTTGCAGCAAGCCTGTGCCGCTGGCGAGCAAGCTGATTCCACCAGTTGTCGCGGCTCCGCCAATGGCATCGTTCAAAGTGACGCCACCGTTATTGGCCGAACCCACTAAGACGATCGATGTTGCGTTCGTCAAGCCTGAGGTGGAAACCGTGATCGTGCCCTGATCGAAAAGCAGAAAGACGCTATGGGTGTTGGCATTCGTCAACGTCACTCCGTTGACTGAGTCGGCAATGTCGACGACCCCTGTAGTCAATGCCGACAGTGAGGAGGCGGCAATGTTGAAGGAACCGCCTAAGGTAGTGATCGACCCACTGCTGGTAGCCAGGTTAACCGTGTGCGCGGTGACCGTCGACTCACCGGTGGACCCATAGATATTGCCGGTGCCGTTCGCATATAAGCCGACGACGCTGCTGCCACCAGTGGCTGTGATGTTGCCAGTCACTGTGATAGTACCGTTGCCGCCGTTCAGTCCGTCGGAAACAGTTACATTAGCACCCGATGAGATTGGCCCGCTGAGCGTGAGATTCCCGCTGCCGCT
>CAJCHQ010000430.1 GCA_903970295.1 Bryobacterales bacterium | reverse complement strand
AACGCAGCCTCGCCACCGGCTCGGGGTCTGCCAAACATCGGCAGCTCGCCCGGTGCCAGATCGTTTCCAGAACCGGCAGCGGTTAAGGCGTTATTTCAGCCAGCCATTCCGGAAAACCCACTGGCGTCGCTTTCATCGTCCCTGCCGACACAAGCACTAACACAGCATCCACCGGCCATTCCTGAACATTCGCTTTTGCCGTCCACTGCGGCAAAAGAACTCGCACAGCATCCCCCAGCCATTCCGGAAAATTCACTGGCGCCGCTTCCCCAGACATCAGCTGCACCTCCTGAAGTGGCACCGTTACCCGACTTGGCGGACGCTCCGCTTTCTGGCAGCGCTGAAAACCCCTTTGCCGCAGTTGGATTGGCAAATGACACTAAATATAGTGGCTTTCCGTCCCCAGAGCAAAATTCCAACGACCCATTCTCCGCAGCAATACAGCCGCCAGCGCCGGACAGTCTGACACCAGACCAATCAGCAGCGGCTCTGAATCTGAACGAGAAGAAGCAGAAGGCATCACGAGTAAACATGCCGGCTGTTCCGATCGAGGCTCCAGTCGTCCAACCACCGCCACCTCAGCCGCCGATAGTCGGCGAACTGGGCGGTGTAGCGGAAGCAGCCGCGGCCGTAGCAGCAGCCGCAGCAGCCGCAGCAGCAGCCATGGCATCCACACTGCCACCTGGATCGCAAACACGTGTTTTGGTCCCTTCTGGCGAATTAGTCGGGTTTGACAGACCTAGTAAGCTTTTGCCTTATTCAAAACCAGTGGATAGCAGCGAGGTTGCATCAGAATCGGCGCCAACCGTACAGTCTGAGATAGCGAACCAATCGCTGCCGTCCGAGCGATCAATTGTGACAGCGCTGCCAGAGATGTCCAACCCGGCGAATGAGCTACTGCCACCACCGGCGATGGCTCAGTCGAGTGCAGCGGCGAGTCCTGGGAAGAAGCCTCTGCCTTCTCCCGTTGCCTTAAATCGGGAGGCCGTAGACACAGTTTTTAGAAGTCTCACCAGTCCTGGCACCGGCTTTCTTACTTACAACGCGTTCATGTTTTTTGTAGTGCGCGAATTTTCGCACTTTCAAAGATCAGACATCCCATTCGCTGTAATTGGTTTCGAATTCTGTGCAAGAATGCCAAACGGTCAAGTTGTGCCGCTACCGCAAGAGCTGGTCAATGAGGCGGGCAAGCGACTCTTTACCGCGATGCGTCCACTTGATTGGTTGGCACATTACAGCAGCACTGAGTATGCTTTTTTGCTTCCTCACACGAGCGTCGATGAAGCGGCCAGACTGGCAGAAGTCATGCAGAGCGCTCTCTCCAGTTACGTTTTACCGCCGGAGATGCAGGGGGCTCATCCAGTGATTGTCTGCGGCATCGCCGGCTTGCCTGATGATTGCCAGCACCCGGGCGTGCTTTTAGCCGCAGCATACGAAGCTAAAGATAAAGGCAAACAAGCGCACTCGCTGTTCACTTTGTATCGCGATCTTACGGCCTGACGCCAAGCTCCTGGTTCTAGTTTCACCACAATTGCCAAAATCTTGGCACTGACAATTCGTCTTATGTGTAGTCGACATCGACCGCGATTAGACCAAGCTGGCGCAATGGCTCGCGCGTTAGCATCGCTGTCAGAGCAACATCTACTGACATCACAAGTGTGAAGCAAGTAAGTAAAGAAGCGAACATCTGGCCTTTCCTTGCAAATTCAGACCAGAAGAACCTAGCATTTTCCTGCTTCATTCACTTTTCGAATCTAACCCCGCATAAATACACAGACAAAGTACGCCCAACTAACTCTTGCAAACGATTCGGTTCTCGAATTTGAATCGCGTTGTTAATTCGCCCGAGTTAGCTGAAAACAGTGCCCGCGTGAAGCAGTTGGTACTGGCGTGCCCGCATCTGTGACGTCGCGGTCGCGACAATCACGCAGCTCCTGTCCGTAAGCCGCGCGAGATTCTGTGTACGGACTCAATCTTCATGGAGACAATCAAATGCCTTGCAACGACCAAGACCACGACCACAGCTCCACTCGAATCAACCTCGTTTCTTACCATTGGCAGCGTCGCACGATCAAAATCGACCTAGTGGAAGGATACACGCCGGCAAGAATTATAGAACTGTTGAACGAGGGCAAAGCCACCGTCGGCAGTGAAAGCGTCAACGCCATCATCGACGGTGCGACCGAGACGACTGTAGCTCTCCTCGTCTCCGAGGAAACGGATGGGAAGGAGCCGAGCTGGGATGTTGAGGTTCAATGCCATTGCTGTGAACCGCAGACTGAGGCAGAGCGTGACCAACGAAACGCTGAACAGCTCACTCTGGTGGCCGCGCAATATATGGCAGCTCGCGACTACGACCTCGCTGACAGCACGTTGCTGCTTGCGCGCCGGATGATGGATCGCAGCGGCAGCTGGGAGAATGGCGCAGCCATCGACCTGCTAACCCATGAGGCAATTTTACTGGAGAAAACTTACCGGAAGGGCGATGCATATCCGCAAATCTTGCTCGCTGCCCAGATCGCCTCCCGCATCTGCGAACCTGGTGACGAGCAAATCGCTATGACCAAATGCAATCTCGGCGAACTACTGTTGGAGGTCGGGCGCCCGAGCGAGGCCGAACCGGTTATACTGGAAGCGATTGAGTTGTTAGAGAACCGCACAAAAGCACAAGGTATACAACCGGCCCAGGTGGAATGGGTGCAGGGTATGCTCGAACTTGCGCGGGGAATGCTGACGCAGGCGAGGTCAATCAAGTCGGACTGACCACAATCGACCGCGAAGCCCTCGTTCTTAAAGAAATGAGGGCTTCGTCCCCACCGTATTGTGCCACCGCAGCCGGTGCATTGACGATCGCCATTGGTGCCTGGTGGGCACCGGCTAGTATCTTGCTTACCGGGCTGAGCGGTTTTCTCCTGTCCATACCTCTTGCAGCCGCCAATGTCGCATTGATTTGGTTGGTCGGCTGGCTGTCCGGTTCACTTCGCAAAGACCTGACCTGGCTCTCGCAGCGCGAAAAGGCTTAGGCGGTCCTGATCCATTGAACAAATTGTCAGTGCGTCAGGACCACCTCGTTCTACTGCCGTTCTCATTATCCCAATTCTTACTAGCTTGATGCATACGTCGTTATTTAGTATAGCTAAGAGCTGATTAGATCTTTGATTATTCGGCTTATTTGCAGCTTAACCTGAAAATTCGAGCAATCTGAGCCTGCATGCACAGCCAGGCTTAGCGGACAAAAAATTTTTGCCGACTACGTAATTTTACTCGTGACAACATGTTAACGAGCAACTATAAATGACTTGTCCTGAGAGGCACAGCAGATGTACGCACGCAAAAAACTAAGTCCAGAAACCCCAACTTTGAGTTCCGTCTCCAGAACCGTGACGAGATTGGTTCTCGACGATGGCAATATTGAAAAAGATGAGAAAAACTCCGGCAGTTCCTATCGCTGCCGTTGCACCGAAGTAAAATCGAATCCCGAAATTCTCTGTCCTTCGCACTGGTTGTCAATGCAAATGCCAGGAACCATCCACTGACATAGCTGCCTCGGCACACCGAGGCAGAGCTGTGTTGGCGCCCACTTACTCGCTTTAATCAACCAAACCAAACTCGCCTTGAACATATCGTTCAAGCTGGGGTCAAGCCAGTACCGAATATGTGACAATGTTGTCCAGGGTGCGGGAACGATTGCCCACGCCGCTATTTGGAATTGGTGTGTCAATGTCCAAGCTGGCCCTGATTAGGGATTCGAAATTCCAACTGCACATGACTCCGGACGGGCATCCGGAATCAGCCGAACGCTTGGCCGCCATCGATCAAGCGTTTTACCGCAGCGCACTCGAAGACGACGTAAAACTATTCGAGCCACGCTCAGCCACTGAAGACGAAATCGCGCAGGTGCATGCCGCCAGCTATGTCGAAGATTTGGAGAGTGATTCTCGCAAAATTGCTGGCGGCGGCACAATCCAACTCGACGCCGACACTTACATGAGCCCGCAAACTTTCGACATCGCCAAGTTGGCAGCGGGAGCCGGTTTAGTCGCACTGGATGCGATTCAGAAACCAAGCGTACAGAGCGCTTTCGTCGCGGTAAGACCACCTGGGCACCACGCTTCCACCGCGCAAGCAATGGGTTTTTGCCTCTTCAATAACATTGCCGTGACTGCTCGACACGCCCAAGCGAAGCAGGGCTATAAGCGCACGCTCATTATCGACTGGGACGTTCATCATGGCAACGGCACACAAGAGATTTTTTACCGCGATCCAAGCATTTGTTTCATCTCCTTGCACCAATACCCTTTTTGGCGCACCGAATTAGGCTGGTACACGAGAGACGGCTCTCATGAAGGCACAGGTTTCAATATCAATATTCCGCTGCCGGCAGGCACAGGCGATCGAGGTTATCTGGCCGCCTGGGATAAAATAGTCCGACCAATCGGGCTCGAATATGAACCAGACTTGATTCTTGTGTCCGCCGGGTATGATGCGCATCGCCAAGATCCGTTGGGCGGACAGAAAATTTCAACCGCTGGCTTTGCCATGCTCTCGCAAAGACTTAAGGATCTGGCCGACATGACCGGGGCAAAAGTAATTTGTTTTCTTGAAGGTGGCTACAACGTAAAAGCGCTGTCTGAATCAGCGATTGCCACAATGCGCGTGCTCAATGCCGACTCAGCCAGAGCGACAGCCGATGTGCACGTGTCGTATCTGATTCCGGGAGCAGCGGCTGGCACCGATCCGATCACTAACGACAGCCGGGCCACAGACGTCGACGATCGAATCGAAGATGTGCGCAAACATTTTTCCAAATACTGGAAATCTCTCAAGGGAGCCTAAAGGATTAATCATGCCTGGTCGTGTCGTCGTCGTTGGCAGCCTCAGTATGGATCTCGTCGTGCAAGCGACAAGGCGACCAGAACGTGGAGAGACCTTGCGTGGAACGGGCTTCGGCATGTTCGCCGGGGGAAAGGGAAACAATCAGGCTCTGGCGGCGGCGCGCTCGGGCGCCAATACGGCGATGATCGGTCGGGTCGGCATGGACAGTTTCGGCGACCAGTTGTTGGCAGTGCTCAGGAAAAATCGCGTCGATGTCACAGGCATGATTCGTGATGCCGACGTGCCTACAGGGATTGCCCACATCACCGTTGACGCCGCCGGCAATAATTACATCGTCATCGCTCAACAATCGAATGCGGAACTCGGCAAAGATGATATAGAGAAAAGCTCGGATTTAATCAAAAGCAGTCAGGTTTTGCTGATGCAATTGGAAGTGCCGTACGAGCCTCTGATAGCGGCTGCTAAAATCGCTCGCGAAGCCGGTTTGCAGGTCGTCTTGAATCCAGCGCCGGCACCTGAGTCAGGCCAATTACCGCAAGACTTGCTGCAATATGTCGATATCATCGTGCCCAATCAGACCGAAGCCAAGCAGCTGACCTCAATCGATTCGGAAACATTGGAGGGGGCAAAGGAGGCGGCTAAAAGCTTCCATTCATGGGGCATTAGAACAACGATTTTGACATTGGGAGAATTGGGGGCTCTGGTTTTGGCTGGCAACCAAGCCGCCGTTCACGTGCCGGCTTTCAAGGTCTCAGCTATTGATACCACTGCCGCCGGGGACGCGTTCTGCGGCGCCTTAGCCGCCGGGCTGTCCGAAGGCAAAAACCTCGAAGACGCTTTAAAATTGGGCTGTGCGGCCGGCGCTCTGGCAACAACAAAGCTTGGAGCAGAACCATCACTGCCGACCCGGGACGAAATTGAGGATATTTTGGCGTTGACCAAAACGGGCGCCGGCGAACTCAAATAATTTTAAAGGCAT
>CAJCHQ010000429.1 GCA_903970295.1 Bryobacterales bacterium | reverse complement strand
GCATTCTTGACGACGGGCTATCGTCGCAACTGAACAAAAAGACCAACAATCAGCTGGAACCTCGTGTGCGCAAATTGTTGCAAGATAAGTACGCGGGCGAGTTGCCGGTTGGCTGCGCTGAAGTGATCACGACAGGGTTGGACAAGCCGTTGCTGTGTGTGGTATCACCGACGATGCGGGTGCCGATTCGCATGACTTCGCCCACTGTCAATTCGTATCTCGCAACCAGAGCGGCGCTGCGAGCGATTGCTGCGCACATGCGCCATGAACGCGAAGAACTGGGTGAAACGAAGGTGGAGTCAGTTGCTTTGGTCGGCATGGGTACAGGTGCCGGCAAAGCTGCACCAGCTGTGGCAGCGTTTCAAATGTACGAAGCTTACTGCCAGATTGTACTTGGGCAAGAACCGAATTTTGCTACGGTGGAAGCTGCCACCGCACATGATACCGAATTGAAGAAGAACCGTTATATTTAGGAGAAGTGAAATTATGGTCTTAACTTATTCGACAATGTTGCCTCTGGGAACCAAGGCTCCTCTGTTTTCTTTGCCGGACGTTGTCACTGGGAAGACAGTGAATCTCGAGTCCTTCGAAGGCAAGAAGCTGCTGGTCATGTTCATTTGCAAACATTGCCCGTATGTCCAGCACATCAAGCAAGAAATTGCGTTGCTAGGCAATGAGTATCAGAAGAAGGGGTTCGCCGTGATTGCTATATCGAGTAATGATGCGGACAACTATCCTGATGATTCGCCGGAGAATTTGAAAAAGTTCGTCGAAGAGATCGCTGCCCAATTTCCGTTGTTGCATGATGAAACACAGGCAGTGGCTAAGTTGTATACGGCTGCGTGCACGCCGGATTTCTTCCTCTTCGATAGCGGGCACAAGCTGGTTTATCGAGGTCAGTTGGATAATTCACGCCCGGGTAATAACGAACCGGTCACGGGCAGTGATTTGCGAAAAGCACTCGATGCTCTGCAGGGTGGGCAAGAAATTGATGCTGATCAGAAGCCGAGTGTTGGCTGCAACATCAAATGGAAAGCCGGGATGGAGCCTAAGTATTAGTTTCCGCATAATGAACGATGCGGCTCCAGTACCGAAATATTTCGATATTGCGTATTGCGGACACGGAATATTTCTTGGCGGCGGATGTTCAAGCCAAGAATAGCGATTCCGTTCAGCCCGTTAGGAGTAGTCTAATGATCGGCCCAGACACTGCAGTCATGAGAAAATTTTTGTATTCTCTGGTCAACTGGTCCAACATAAAACGCGTCCTGGATTTGGGTTGTGGCACTGGTTATGATCTTTATGAGATCAGCAAATTGACTAATCCGCATGTACTGCTCGTAGGCTTGGATTCATCCACTCAGTCCATCGAGCAAGCATTGTCAGACGCTAAAAAGACCGAAAGATTTTCTTTCTCTGTAAGCGATATCACCTCAGCATTGCAGTTTCCCGACGAACAATTTGATGTAGTCTTCTCGAATAATGTTCTCGAATGTATTCCTGAAAAGGCCAGGTTCCTACAAGAAATTCATAGGGTCTTAAAACAAGATGGACAGTTTCTTTGCGCGCATTTCGATTGGGATTCGCAAGTAATAAATGGTTCCGATAAATCATTGATCCGCAAGATAGTGCACTCATTTGCAGACTGGCAGCAGCCGTGGATGAGACACTCAGACGGCTGGATGGGTCGAAGGCTATGGTCTGCCGTGCATACCACCGGTTTCTTCGACGGAAGAATGTCAGCATATGTTTTGAATAACACGAAGTACGAATCACCTTACTATGGACACGCACGGATTCAGGACTTTGCACATTTGGTCAAAGTCGGACTGATAGACGCTCTGGAATATCAGTCTTTTCTCAACAACATAGAGAGTCTAGCTTCCACGAACGAGTACTTCTATAGCATTACAATGTTCGCTTATTTAGGACGGAAGGTTCCGCTGACAGTCTGAGCCAGTCCAGTTGTAGTTGGATGTCAAACAGCTTTAAAGGGATTCTCCCCAAAAAATGTCGGGACCCGGGATCGACGGCTTCACGATTGGTGGTTTATGCAACAAACCCGGGCAGAAATCTATGTAGCGGATAGCCGATATGAGGCAGCAGAACCAATTATAAGCAGCTATCGCATCAGTCGCAGACGTTCAATCAAGGCGTACAGGAGACGCTCGACAACTTCGTCAGCTTGTCCTCAAGCACTCGGTGGGGACCCGTAGTCTACTACTCCTACAACGGGTGGCTGTCCGATCCCAAGACCCAGGAAATCTTACCCGTTGCGGATGTCGTATCCGCGCACGGCGCAAAGCATTAGAACGAACAAGTGCACCATATGCGGTGTCATTATACGCGGGCGAGCACTCTGACACCCTCTGAAAATTGAGTTCTTGAAAGCAAGGATCAAGTAGATTTTCTTCACAGCCTGCTTCAGTCCCTCCTGCAAGTGGGAACTTATATTTTTTCAGGCAGTCGAATTAATCTGAGTTGGCTTCATCTAGCCCTTTGTGTGAGGGAGAGCTGGTGATGGCTCATGAATTTATATGCAAAGGAAAAAGGTGATAATGTGAACAAGCAGTTGAATGAACGCGAGGTGCAGAGAATCGAAGAGTTAAGCTCGCACGGACCGCCCCCGGCAGTTGAATCAAATGCTAGTGTTGCTAAAACGTCTGACATTCCTGCACTGTCCGGGCTAGCTTCTGAAAAATTTTCACTCACCTTGACACTAAAAACCGAGGTCGCTCATAAGTTGCACAGAAAAGCCCTTGTGGCGGCTTCGATCGACATTGATCGATATGCCGAAGCAAGGTGGCAAGTGCGAAACGAAGTTGAAAATGGCTACGAAGCGATACTTTTGCTTACACCTGCAGGCAGCTCGACCACAATTCCCGAGGTCGAAGTCTTGCTGTCCAGCTTGTTCACCATCAATGAAATGGGTACAACAGATGTTCATTCTACGTATTCGTTTGTCAGGGGTGACTCAAATCTAGAAAGCGATCTTAAGTGCGATATTTGTAGCAAAACTCAGGCCGTATTCGAGACCACCCTGAAGTAGCCATACTCGACTGCCCTCGTAGATAATCCGCGGCGCTTCTCCCGCGCTTTGTGCCAACTGATTGAAGCAGTCTTCAAACGGTGAATAGTCCATCAGATCGATAACACGATCGTGTGTGACCTAGCTCAGGCAATGCACGGTTATTCGACAATCTCTTGTTAGATTGCAATCGGGCGCTAATTGCCCAAAACAAGAAATTCCCCACTTACTAACTTTCTACCAATTTGGGCAGTTTTTGCCCAGGGAGTCGCTATGACCTTGGAAAAATCAGCCGGTATTGAATATTCACCTAAACTCGCTGTTGATCATTTGCCGCAGGCACCATCTGATCACCCTCCGCTAGGAGGTAACGAAGTCGCTCACGCATCTACTAACCTGAGTTCCAGCAGTTTCGGCTCTGATACTTCTCTTGACCTGATTCGCAATGCGGGCGCCAGCAGCGTCAATGAGCTGCCGAAATCATTTGCACCGGTGACCATCGCGCAAGACGGGAGTCTGACATTTGATGCGCCGAATCTGAATCGCATCGAGAGTACCGAACGACAGGAGCAAGTGCCTGAAGCACCTATCTTGCGTCAACCAGCTTTGGATGCAATCGAAAATGAAATAGATCATAATCCAAAAGCTGTCATACGGACTCTTCCAGATGGCAGCGTGTATAAAGCAGACGATGATAATAGAGTGATAACGCGTCCCGACGGGACAAAAGAATATTCATCATTTGCAGATGGAATCTCATCAAACGTTACTGTCCGCCCAGACGGAAGTTTCACTTCTAATCAAAGGGGTCCGGGGGGAAACATACGGATCGATGCAGCGGCGGACGGCTCAACTACTCAGGTGAGCGATACACCCGACACGCATGTCAGTTCACAGTGGGGGCCCGGTGGTGAATTCAAACAGCGAATCACAACCGATAAGAAGACTGGGAAAGTCTTTGTTACGAAGCCTGGTCCTAATGGTGAATTGGTGACTGAACAATTACCGCAAGCATAAACCAGTTCTCAGGCGTGCCATGCGACCGCCGTGCACTGCTCTAGGCGTAACTGCTACTGCGCGATAGCTAAACGTTTCGGTTGTTCGCCTTCTCCAGCAACTGCGGCTTTGCGAAAGCAAGCAAAAAGTGCCACGTCGTAAACGCTCTTGCAAATTCCGGCAACAAAAAACGGTGCGCCTGTAAATATGTTCGTTGCGGCAACCGCGGAAAACACCGGTCCAGTCGCCTGGGCGACAGCGCGTGCTGCTGTGATCATCGCCGAGGCGCTGACGCGGCTCTCTTCTTCTACAATCAGCATGGTGTAAGCCTGGCGAACAGGAATATCCATAGACGAAAAGAAACTGCGGGCAATTAGTAAAAGACCCGCTAGTGGTGCCGACGGTAACAACGGAAATAGACATAGCGTGAGGCTGCATGGCAGATGCGTGAAAACCATTGTGCGCAGTAGTCCAATGCGTTTGCTCAGGTAGGGAGCTCCGAATAAAGACAGTGCCGCAATTATGTTGCAGGCAGCCAGCACCGGTCCAATAAACTCGGCACCCACGTGGTATCGCTCGTAGAACCACAGCGTGATCAGGGATTGAATCACGAATCCACCCCCGAATGCGTCGAGACTTTGCAAACTGGCTAATTTCGCTATATTTGAGCGAGTGGTCATCGTCATTGCTTTGGCTTTTTCCGCCGTTTTATCCACTGCAGCTGGCTGTACCGCGGGAGCAATTTTAAGGCAAAAATATAGGGCTGCGAGCACAATACCCGACATGGCATACAGGTAGAAAATTGCTTGGTAAGCGATCTGGCAGTGAGTCGGGCCAAAAAATTGTACGCATACCCCTGCAGCAAAGGCACCCAGTGCGGCTCCGCCAAAGCCCGCTAAATTATAGTAAGAAAGCGCCGCGGTCAAATTCTCAGGTGGCACCGCTTTAGCGAGCAATGCTTGTTCGATTGCAGCGAAAGGACCTCCTTCGAAACCAGACGGACTGATGATGCCTACTATGCAAGCGATGAACAAAATTGGCTTCGCCGTTACCAGAGCGATAGCGATACCGCTGGCAAAAATGGCAGCGCTGGAAAATAATAGAATGCGTCGATAGCCAATTCGGGCAGCAAACAGTGAAATAAGTGTCGTGAGCATAGCGTCTTCTATCAATGTTGCTGTCAAAATAGCACCGACTTCAAGCGCCGAAAATTCGCGGCTGAGCAAAAAGAGTGCCAGGACGACCGAAACGCAACCGAAGCCGAATGTTCTTACTGCTTTGGCGATGCA
>CAJCHQ010000428.1 GCA_903970295.1 Bryobacterales bacterium | reverse complement strand
TCGGTCATCTCGGCGCACTCGGGGAGACGCTGCGAGCGGAGGGATTTTCAGTCCAGGCGCATATTGGGCAGCATATTTCCGACTCCGCGCGCCGCTTTTTCCGGATCTTTCGAGAGACCAAGCCCGATGTGGTTCATGTGCACAATCCCACCCCGGCAATCTATGCAGGGGTTTCGGCGCGGCTTGCCGGCGCGCCGAGCGTCATCGCAACGCGGCATAGCCTGGTGGGTCCGCCGCGCAATGCGAAGGCTGAGGCGAAGTTTAAAGAGCTGAACGAAGCCAGCAAGGTAATTGCAAAGGGGCTCGAACTTCCCGCATCGATAAAGATTGATTTGTGGCCCGCGGTCAAAGCTCGATTAAATGAAGATTGCGCTTTGATCAAGAGCGAGCTTTCTTCCTACGCGGATCAAGAAGTGCCGACTTTGCGGCATCGCAGTATCACCAAGCATTTGCTCGATTGCCATCAATGTCGCGACAACTTCGACCAGATCTCGTCTGTTGGCGAAGTGATCAGAGACGCTTACAAACCGGCAATTCCAGACAATTTCGATATTTGGCCTGACGTGAAGAGGCAACTACAGGTGGTGCCGTTCACTGCCAAGACTGCTGAGCAGAAGCAACAAACAGGATCAAAATTTGCCGGTCCGCGGGTCTATTGGGCGACTTCCGCTGCGGCAGCGGTGGCGATTGTAGGATCCCTGGCACTGTGGATGGGTGCCCCGAAACTTCACTCGATTGAACCAGTCACTTCGGAGGCTTACTTGATAGAATCTGCGATGAATCAACCGGCAGAAATTGCCGAGGCAGTGGTGTATGACCAACAATAGAATATTCTTGAAACTAGGCAGAGCCGCCAAGATGTGCGGTGTCGTCGTGATCATCCAGGGCTTCAGCGGCATTGTATTACCTGCCATCGCCGATGGAAAATGCCCGATTGATTGGAGCAAGTTGAATTTGACTGCCAGTCAAAAACAACAGATCGATCAGATCGAAGCTCAGTGGCAGCACGAACTCATGGAAATCAAGCCGGCAATTGTCGAAGACCAGCATAAGTTGACGAAGAAGTTGGGAGAACACTGCGATCAGCTGGAAGTGATCGCACTGCAAGAGTCAATTCAGCGCAAACAGAATCAATTACGGCAATTAGCAATGATGACAGTTTTGAAAAAGAAGCTGGTTCTAAACGAGATTCAACAACGCAATATGGAATCAATGCTCAACACTGCAATTGCAGCCCGACAAAGAGAATTGAATCCCGGATCCGAACAAAGAGTGGTACCAGACGGCGTGCAAGATCTAATACAACGCGTGCGCAATGTATTTCCGGTTAACGAAGCTCGTTAGATCCAATCTCAGGTCGACTTACCATTCAGCAGTAAGCTCTTCACTTTAACAGTCAGTAAGCTGTTCACCTGAACAGTAAAAGTAACAGCTTTTAGCCTCAAGGTTGAACTAGTTCGGCCGGTCGGGCACGTTTGTTGCATATGTCAGGGTTGGGAACCGGAGTTTTCAGACAACCGTCCACACTTGAAAGAAAAAGCGAGGATGATACTATGCAAACTAAACGTTCACTGGCGCCCTTAGCCATATCCCTACTATGCGGAATGGCCCTCTATGCCTTGCCGAAGGCGAGTGCAGATGATGTAACTGTGCAGCGCACAGTAATTACGCCGAATATCTACGCCCCAAGTACAACCACAACGACTCGCACGACGACGGTCGATCGCAGTGAGCCTTTAACCGATCAAGTTATTGAGAGACGCACGGTAATCTTGCCTGATAGCCCCGTCAGTGGTATCACATCTTCATCGTCGACTACAGTAGACACTAATGCTCTGCAAGATGGCAGACCTGATTACGCCAGACGCATTCATAATCTGAGAAGCCAATTGGATAAAGCAATCTCCAACAACTGGATCACTAATGGCGAAGCCGACAATCTGAACAGTCAGTATATGAGCCTGCTCTCTCAAGAAAATGCACTGCGTACGAATGGCTATTTGAAGGTAGATTGTGACTCGATCGAAAAGAACTTGAATGCTTTCAACATCCAGCTCTCCGATGACATGGCCAGAGCCAATCGCTAATCACATTGACTTTGGATCAGGGCTGATCACCTGAAAGCGCTGATTTAGTGAAGATTTCAAGCGCCGTTAACCCATCTGGTTGACGGCGCTTGTGTTCAGGCGTCAGAATTAATTGTTCACCTGCAAAAGTGGTTTCCCTGTTCAACCTTTATAATCGGTCAGACCGAGTGCGCAGCAGCTTCGGCTATTTACTGCCAGAGTATCCGATGGTCAAACAAATATTCGTTCTTGTCTTTATTCTCAGTGCAATATCTTTGTCGGCCCCCAATGCTGGCGAACAAGCTTGCGCTTCGGAGATGCATAAGCGGCTGCTTGCTAGTCGAGATGCACTGATCGCCCAGGAGAAAGAGATTCAAAGAGCCTACGATGAGGTTTCTCGCCGTATCAATGAGTTAAAGGAAAAGCAGGCTCTGCTCGATCATTATTTGCGTGCAACCGATCAGTCGATTCGCTCGGTCGACCGGGCCATTGCTACAACTCGGTAAGCCCTTCACCACGGCGTGATCCAGATGACCAGCGTGCAAAACAGAAAAAAAACTTTGTGGCTAAGGCTTGCCGCCCTCCTTCTGCCATTTTTATTAAGCGTCTTGCCCTCCTTGGCAAATAGCGCTGCTGAATCGCCTTTGCCGCCAACGGCGGCGACTGGTGAACAGAGCTCGGCCACTTCTTCTGAAAAACCGCAAGGTCCCGCCTGCAAGATTCTCGTCGTCAATCCGCACAGCGCTGCCGAACCTGATTCAGCTAAACCGGAAGCGCCTCAAGTCATCGAAATCTTGCAGAAGCTAACGAAAGCCTACACTGAGGGTGATTTGGCGACATACGAAAATTTTCTCGACGACGAGTGCTCCAGTTTCGATGAGAAATCGCACAAAATGATCGAGGGAAAACCAGCAATCATTGCCCATCTCAAGTCAGTTTTCGCGACTCATGCCCAGGGAGGAAATCAGCCGCTGGTTTCCTACGAAATCGATGAGCCTTATGTGAAAGTGTCAGGCGCCATGGCAGTCGCCACTTACTTGGCGATTCGCCAAACCGGTGGAGAGAATCCCAAAAAGACAACCAGGCTGACGACCAATGTCTTCGTCAAGCAAGGCGGTGAGTGGAAGTTGACGCATGATTCGGGTGAATGGAAAGCGGCGCCTAAACACTGATTCTGGTACCAAATATAGTATCAAGAAGAAGGCCGTTGGGATTTCTCGACACACTTGGATTTTCCCAGACCAGACCTTGCTAGAATAAGCCTTCTGCCCAAAGATGCAAGTAGGAAGCCAATGCTGATTCGCGATCAATTAACGGAAATAGTGGAAACTGCCATCCAGTCCGCGATCTCGGCTGGCAAGCTGGGCGAATTGGCGTCATGCCCGGAGCCGGTTTTGATTGAAAAGCCGAAACTCTCAGATCATGGCGATCTGGCTTGCGGGATTGCTTTGAAGTTGGCTAAAGCGGCGAAAATGCCACCAATCAAGATCGCCGAGACCATCGCTTCATACATTCGCGAGAACCCCAGAGCAGCAGCTGATGCAATTTACCAGCTGTCTGTCGCCCCGCCAGGCTTTTTGAATTTCAAATTAGGTAACAAATGGTTGGCTTCGTCCTTACAAGAGATTCACAAGCAAGGCGATCACTTCGGGCGCGGTCAAAATGGCGCTAGCAAGCGCATTTTGATTGAGTATGTGTCCGCTAACCCCACCGGCGAACTGCACATCGGACACGGACGCAATGCAGTTTTTGGCAGTTGTCTGGCTAATTTATTTCGGTTTGCCGGAAACGTTGTCGAAGAAGAATTCTACGTCAACGACACCGGCGAACAAATTGCCGGTCTGGGCGCCTGCGTTTGGGCTATCTACTTGAAAAAGCTTGGAAGAGAAGCCGAGTATCCAACTTCGGGATATCCAGAAGATTCTCTCGTCGATTATGTTGATGAAGTTATTGAAAAGCATGGCGATCAATTTGTCGCGTTGCCTCAAGAAGAAGGCATCATGCAGGTCGGTCAGGTGACCAAGGAGATCATTCAGAAGCAACATATGGAGCTGCTCGAGCGGCTGCGTATCAAATTCGATCGCTGGTATTCCGAGACAAGTTTGCATGTCCAGGGAAAAGTCGCCGCCGTTCTCGAGGAATTCGTCAAACGCGGTTACGCTTACGAGTCGGAGGGAGCGCTCTGGCTAAAGACTGATGAACTGGGCGATCAGCGCGCTCGGGTCTTGCGCAAAAGCTCGGGTGCTACGACATATCTAGCTAATGATTCGGCGTATCATCTGGAAAAATACGATCGCGGCTATGACTTGATGATCAACATCTGGGGAGCGGACCATCACGGTCAGGTGCCCGGATTGAAAGCGGCGATCAAGGCTCTGGGCAAGAATTCGGATCAGCTGGAAGTGATCCTCACTCAAATCGTCAATCTCAAGCGTGGCGGCGAGCTTGTGCGCATGTCGAAGCGGCGCGGAACAGTCGTCACTCTTGCCGAAGTCATGGATGAAGTGGGTGTCGATGCGGTGCGCTATCATCTGGGCGAATCAAATCCGCAGAATTCGATTGAATTTGATTTGGAAGAAGTGAAAAAGCAAAGTCGCGAAAACCCCGCCTTTTACATTCAATATGCACATGCCCGTTGCTGTGCGATTTTCAGGCGTGTGCTCGAGCCAGTGGTTGATGTACCAAACGGCAAGACTGATGAGCCTCTTCTCAGTGCCGAAATATGGCAACAATATCTGACTGATTACAAAAGCAGCGCCATGGTTTTCGAACCGCTTTTCGATCAATCGGCTGAGATCTTCGCCCATCAAAAGGCTCTGGTGCTCTCCCTGGAAGGACTGCCTCTCGAAGTGCAAGAAGCTGCTCAGACCAGGCAGCCAGGGCGTCTTGCTCGCTATGCCTTTCAAGTTGCGAACGATCTGCAGAAATTCTATGAGGTTTCTCGCGTGATCACTGATGATCCTCAGGTTACAAAGGCACGGCTGGGCTTGATTGCGGCTACAAAACAGGTGCTGGCAAATGTTTTGGCAGTTCTAGGAGTTTCCGCACCCGAGCGAATGTAGGTACTCTGGTGGCCTGTCCGACGAAATTATCTTGATAACCGTGCGCGAATTGACTTCAGCGCGTATGCTAGATAAATAGACAGAGCTTTAAGGAACCTGACTATGCATATGGATGACAAATTTTCCCTGAAACTCAGTCAGGAAGAGGGTATTTTGCTCTTAACCAGCGCCAGACTCCTGGACAAACTGGTCGCCGGTGTGACGATTCATGCCAAAGAAAGAGATGAGTTAATTCGAGAGATCATAGATAAACTGTCGATGGCTGTCTCGCCCGAACTGGCCTCGATGTCTGACGAATTGGCTAATGCGATAGTGGAGTCGGTTTTAGGCTGTGACGAACAAGATGACGACGATTTTTGCGCCGAAGACTGTCTCAGTGAGTTCGTCGAAGTCACTCCCGAGTGCAGCTCATTCAACTATCCGATGTACTCGGTAGACGGCACCTTGCCCGCTCTCGAAAATGCCCAGGCTGACCATTTATCGGTCACGGTTCAGTACTACAGTTTTGCCAGAGAATCGGTCGACACTCTCACTCTCAATCCTCTCAACCTCAAACGTGAAGAGGGGCTTTGGCGCATGATCGCTTATTGCCACGAACTAGACGAAGTGATGATCTTCCGGGTGGACAGGATCAAAGAACTGGAGCGCACTGCCAAACGTTTTGAAATGCCCCGCGAATTCAGCCATACCAAAAACGTCACTTTTGCCGCCTACCGTTAGAACGGTAAACAACAACTAGATCATTCGCTCGGAAAATACTACTTACCGCCCTTAATTGTTCTGGGGCTGGCATTTGACATTGGGTCCTGAAAAGAGAGAAGATCTCGGCTTCGTCCCATTTTTGAGAGTTGCCAATGACTACCACC
>CAJCHQ010000427.1 GCA_903970295.1 Bryobacterales bacterium | reverse complement strand
CGAGCCAGGAATCAGTGTTTTAAGCGCAAAACGTTTCTTGAGGAAGACTTGTTCCACACTGTAAACTGAACCGACGGCCCCCCGTCCAATCAAAGAAATTATCTTGTAGCGGCCATCGGAGACCAACTCTCCGGGAGCGAGATCTCTGTCATTGCCCGGCGGTTCAGAAGAGTTTGGCGGTGTCTCCCTACCCTTGAAATTGATTTTTCTGGTTTCTCGATCGTCTGGGTCACGCATTAAGCTTTCACTTGTTTGCCGAAAATTTGTTTTCCGTAAGTATGCCAGAGCGTAAAGATTACCATCGCCAGGGAGATAAGGAACCAGAGAGCACTCCAGACAAAAGCCGGCACATGAGTAATCGTTTCCATGCTGGTGGCATCGGAAAAGGCAGCGTTAGTGGTGGCGAATCCAAAATAAATTTGCACCAGAGCCAATATACAAACTACGCTGTTGAGAGCTGTTTGAACAGCAAGAAAAAGGAGGAGCAGATTGGCAGTCGTCGGCTTCCACTTCACACCGGCATAGATCAGCCCAGCTGCCATAGCTAAGCCCCACAGGAAACTGAAAAACCCGGCTAAGCCAGTCGAAAGAATGCCTGGTCCCACGATCAGGAGAGTAGCGAGCGCAACGCCCGTGCCCAAACAGACCAAAATATATTTGGATAATTTTGTGAATTGACCGAGAAATATTAGCAGACAGCCGAAAACAGCCGTACCGAGATAACCTGCCTGAGTATAAAAGAAGGGCATGCCATTGTAGCAATAGGTCAATCCCCCGTGCCCGGCATTATCCCCGACGATTTGCAGGCCGTTTACATAACCACCGGTAGCAATACAAACCAGGGCGTGACTCAATTCATGCACCATAGTCGTAAATTGGGTGACAGGCAAAAACAATAATCCAATCAAGGGTACTTGGGCGAGCACGAGACTGAGCAGAGCAATCACCCAAAAACTCCAGACATTAAAGGTTTTGCCTTCGGCCTCTCCGATTTCATTCAAAAGTGACGATTTTGGCAGGAATTGCGGTTTGGAAGACACTGGCTTTGGGCTTTGCGGTTTAGCGGCTTTGGCCAAAGCGGTAGATCCGAGTGGCTCCTCGGCAACCATTTTGGCTTTCGCCTTCTTTGTATCCGTTGGTTTCTTGTCCGATTTTGGCTTCTGCATGAACAGTTTTGTGCCCGCTTGAAGTAACCCGAATCTACTTCATTGTAGTTCTTTGCCCCAGGACTGCTATCAGATCGACGCCAAGATTTCATGAACGCGCGGGTCTTCAGTCCTGCTGCACGAGTCGTGCACAATTTTTCGACACCAGCTTCGTAAATTGGATAAGGAAGCAATTACTACAAATCTAAGAGCCATATGCGGGTGAGCAAATGTCCCTAGAATCGACTTCATCAGTTAGCGATAGAACGCAGAGCGGCGCCGAGCACAGCTCAGTCAAATCGCTTGTCGACATGTCAAATCCAGACACCAGGAGTGCTTTTAGCATGGGCGGCAACCGCCCCTCGGGTGGGTGGGGCGGTGCAATCGAAAGTCATTTGACATTTGATGACCCGTATTCACAGAATCACGGTGGTTCATGGCACAGTCACGGAGATGGACATGGCAATCACGCACATGATGACTGGAGTAGTCATTCCGGCAACGTCGGCCAGAATGCAGGAAGCGAAAACACGGGACAGTCAATAGCAAGCACCACGCAGACAGGCGATCAAGCAGGGTCTGGGGCAGGGGCTGGCACTGAGACATCGACTCCAGCAACCTCGGCAGCTGCCACAAGCCCTTATGCCAGTATATTTCAACAGCTGGCCACAGATCAGCAAGAATTGGCACAGCTGAGTGCGGACCTGCAGTCCATGTTCAGTCAAGAGTTAGGCGGCAGCGGAACCGAGTCACAATCGACTGCACCAGCGGCGGCCGAGTCTACAAAGGCCGCGGCTGGTAGTGACACCACTACTAATGGTGGTACTACTGGCAGTGAAGTAAACACGGCTCCAGTTGCGAGTGTTTCGTCGCAGCCAGGAGTAGAAGCCAGTACAACCCAGCCAACCAACGACAGTCAGCCAACATCTGCGCCTGTCGAAACCGCTCCAACCCAAACTGCCAGCGGTGACAGTCAACCAGCATCTGTGGCCGTCGGCAGCACTCTCACATCGCCAGAAGTCGCAAATGGCGCGCCGGCAAATACGACGTCAGACGGAACGCCTGCGTCAGCCAATACTTCATCGACTGCAAACGCCGCCGGCATTACGGTGGCTACATCGACCAGCGACAGCACCACCACCGACAGTGGCGCAACCACGCCCCGCACACCCGGCACTCCATTCGCCTCTAACTCAGTCTTTAATCAACCGTTGGGCTCGGGTGCACAATGGCAGCCGAACGCGCAATTGGACAACGCCGGCGTCTACATCAACACAGTCGGCAATTACAATGAGAATATCTATACCAGCACTGCCTCCGACCCTCTTGTGACGGTCACGAATGATGCCGCGGCCGGTGGCACACCAGGAACTTTCGAGGTCAACATCCCGGCTGGTGCAGTGCCGGCTGGCGGCAATGACAAGACTTTCACCGTTGACAACACAGCCACGGGCACCTGGGATTCATTCGGCGGTTTCACCTGGACCGGACCAAACACAGCTACAGTCAGTCAGGGATCGGATGAACCAATCAATGGCTCTGGCATCACTCAAGCGAGCAGCGACTGGGACGAAGGCGTGGGCACATTAACCCAGGCCGATCTGTCAGCCGGCACGATCGACCATATGCTGCGAGTGGAGTTGCCAACGACTATGCTCGAATCATACGACAGCTCCAACACCAACAATTTAGCCCCGTACGCATGGCCGCAGACAGCAGAAGATGGGTTCGCCAATAACGGCGATGGCGGTCCGGCCTATTCGGGCACCGTACCATACGGCGTCACAATTGGCATCCCCGCCGGAACACCAGAGCCGACGGACGTTGCCGACAACGCCGGAGCGAATATGCTCTGGAATGCCCTGCAAGATCACGGGGCGATGGTGCGTGACAGCGGTGGCAACGATAACAATGTGGTCTTCCAGACCGATCAGAACGTTAATCCAAACGATCCTCTGATCCAGGGAATGGACCAATATGGCTCGGAAATCATGGCAGCCACCCAAATCCTTACCAATCAAGGACCTAATAGCGTCAACGGTGGGGGCACACCGATCGTTCCCCTTGACGCCCCTATCTCAACTTGACAGGCGGCTCAAGTTGTCAGCGGATATCAAATCGATCGACCACAAGCAAAGATTATGGCGCCTGCCAGGAGCCATAGCCAGATAATGTTGTTGAAGAAAACTCGGAGAGGGAGAGATTCGAACTCTCGGTACAGCTTTTGACCGTACAACTTCTTAGCAGGAAGCCGCTTTCGACCACTCAGCCACCTCTCCAGGAAGGACGAAAGATCATTATACCAGTGGGGTAATGGTCGGGGTGACCGCGAGAGCGCTTTGCAAGCTCCCGATTTTAACCGACTTTCAAACCCGGGCAAATGCGCAGCCTTGGCTCACCCCTGTTAGCAGGCAGCCGTTGCTGCGCAACCTAAACGGACAGTTAATGAACAACCGTGCCTTTAACCAACTGAGTCGGCTTCAATGCTCGCTTTAAATAACGTTGATTGGTTTCCCAGGGATGCGGTACCGTGCCGGTCAATTTGAGAAGATGTTGGCGACCAAGCATGTATCTCTCCTCATCTTTGTATAGAAAATCAGCGATGCCACCAATACCGCCGACATTCAAACCCCTCTCTTCGCCGGCGCCGGCACGCATCACTTTCAACCATTCCTCGGCACAGGTCTTGAGCAGGTAAGGGTCATGCTCTTTTTGACGAGTCAGTTTGCCTTCTAGTGCATCAGCATAAACTCTGTGCAAATCAATATCATCATTGTCCTTATCGATCGCGCGGCGTGACAATTCAATCGCTCGGTCGAAGCGTTTGGCGCGAACAGCGGCTTCTGCTTCGGCCATCAGACTGCCGCTCGGAGCTGTGTTGGTTTCCAAAATATCATCATATTTTGTCGTCTCGCGATCAGAGTCATCCCCCGACTCTTGCGCAAAAACTGGTATGCACATGGCAACTGGAGCCAGTTGCAGAACAATACCTAAAGAAATGAGAAGGCACTTATTGATTGAAATCGAATGCATGCCTAAAGCTAACCAAAGTTTCGTAAAGCATTTGTGTTTAGCCTTTAGTGCGCATTTACAAATCCTTTGCATTCGATGAAACAAGGACATAACCGCTTAAAAAGCGAATGCTTTACTACTACAAATTGATTCGGTGAAGTTACCTGCGAGCTTATTCACTCGACAAAATATAAGGAGAAAGAAATCAATGTGTGGTCGGTGCGATTTTGATTCGATGATGCACGACGTCCAGGTCTCCGATTTTCAGGATTATGCCTGGCGACTGTCATTGGTTTTTGCGTGTAGTTCGATCGTTTATTTAGTCGCCAGGTTGTATTATTGATCAATTCGAAATGCCAGTGTGGGCGGTAAACTCTTGTTCCGCGAATTGCGAAAGTGTTTTCTGCTGATACCGGTGGCGCCCAGGACTGGGGGCGAATTGATGAAAGGCGCGCACTTTCACCTTCACCGTTCATTGATTAAAGCATGCAAGAATGGCAGAACTGGGCATCTAGTAGTCATGCCCGGTCCTTCACCCTATCCTTCACTGTCCTCAGCACTCCGACGGCTTAGTTATCCGGGATGGGAGAGCCCTCAGGTAGTGTCGGAGAGGTTTTTTGTTGTCTCTCGTCGCGCCCTGAAGTGTAGTGGCGCTCATCGATCACAGTTGGCTCGACCTGGAACAAATTGAGATCGCGAGCACCTTCGACACTGCCAATGTCTTCCGGAAGCTTGAGCTGTCCTGGGGTTCCGGGAAGAATAATTTCTGGACGAATGGCAATAACCAATTCGCTTTCATTTTTGGAAAATGCTTTGGATCGATAGAGCGCCCCGAGCACAGGCACTTCCCCAAGAATCGGAGTTTTATCGATCTCTCGCCCAGTATTAGCTGTAATCAAGCCGGCGATGAAGAGCTCCTGACCTGGTTTCATCTCGACAGTTGTCTGAGATTTGCGGGTGGTAAATCCCGGTACGGTCGTCGACGAACCAGCCAAGTTCAAGCCAAATTGGAAAGACGGAATTCGCTCTTCCGGTGAAACTTCAATATTCAAAGCGCCGTTTTCTTGCAGCACCGGTATCATATTCAGTCTCAGTCCGAAAGGCTCAAAGGTTACCGATTGCTGCGCCGTGCCAGCAGTTGCAATCGATTGTAGAATAGGAATTTCACCGCCGGCGAGAAAGGATGCTCTTTCACCAGATATGGTGACTAGAGTCGGTTCAGACAAGATGCGAGCTCTCTGCTGTGATATCAGTCCTTGTATGACAGGGCTGACCGAGAGCCGCGCGTCGCCGCGGGAGAAATTGCTGGTGGCAGTGAACAAATTAGCTAGGCCGGAAGAATTGAAAGAAGCGCCACCGGGGGAGCCAAAAAGATTAGCTTGCTGTAAAAGAGCAGAAGCACTATCGAGAGTGCCTTCGCCGATTCCCGTGACCGGATAAGTGCCAGAGCTGGTCGTCACAGTCGACGTCGTCAGAAACTGCACCGGCTGAATGCCCTCGCCCGGGATGGAATAGCCGCCGGAGCCAAGCAAAATACCACTATTGGTCAATGCACTGCCAGTCACGTTGGTGCCACCGACCCCAAACTGAAAGGCTCTACCGGCTGCATTGAAACCCAGCTGCACGCCAAGTTCTCTGGCGGCGGTCGTATTCATTTCCACGAAAGTGCAGTGCAAGACAATCAAAGGTGTCTTGCGCACTTTGACTACAGATGTCACCTTGCCACCGTCACTGGTGATCACCTGAGCTTTGCTGACGTTGTTACTGACGTTGGAAAAGAAAGTATATCTGTCTACCGAAGCTAGCTGAGCCAACTGACCAGCCTGCCCCCCACCAGTGGAAGTTCCCCCTTGTTCGCCGACTCGAGCATTGATCAAGCGATTGTTTACCACCTGGACGTTCATTCCCCGGTCGTCCATAAACACGTTGGCAGCCGAAAAAGCTTTGCCCACGCTCTCCGGATGGTCTACGTCACCAAGCAGGAGAACTCGATCGCTGCCACCCACCGAAAAGGCTTTAACGATAATACGGGGATCAACTTCGCGCAGCGTCGCTTGCAATTGACCGTAATCACGAGTGACATGAACATCAATCGCTGAGCAATTTCCGGCATCGTCCCAGAGCACTAGAGTAGCCTTTCCGGGTGTCTTACCAAGCAGCACTAATTGATTTTCAGAGACCACTACAGGCTCAACAATAGACGGGTCACTGATGCTTGTGCGCACGATCTTGTTCTTTGATTTAAAAGTTCTCGATTGAGCCACTTTGACTTCCAGAGCATTGCCCGGTTTGAACTCCTCCATGTCAATCGTGCCTGTCACTACAGGTGGTATCGGACTCGCGGTTGTTTCTGTTAGACCGTCTGCTCGTGCCATATTTGCAGACATCAAATTGAGCAACGATTGCGTGCCAAAAAGAAGGCACCAATGCCACTTCCTCATAACTACCCCTGACTAGATTTTCCCCGAACCAACTTTATGCGGAGCGCATTGCCCTGCGTTTGCCCTTTTTATTGGCGGTTTAATGGTGCTCACTTTCGTGATGATGAGAGTGAGGAGGACCAAGTTCTCTCCTATTCATTTCAGACTTGATTTTTTGCCGCTGTTCAGGCGTCAGAACTTGTGCCTGACTGATCGCGTTCTCAGTGAACAATCCATCAAGAGTCTGCTTCTCGGCCGAAATTTGCGAACTGATAGCAGCCACATCGGCGGCATTGACAGTCGACTGACAGAGCGCATTACGAAGTTCTCGCTCCAAGCTGTGGATTTTGCCCATCTTTGGCCCGACCTTGTCCATCAGGCTGTTCTTTAAATGCACTAACTTATCAACCTGGTCATCAGTCAGATCAACTTCGTGCAAAGGCAGCATCAGGCCCATGCCTGGCGGTCCTCCTGGCATTCCCGGCGGTCCTCCCGGCGGCCCAGGTGGCGGTCCCATGCCGGGCGCTCCGTCCGGTCCCATGCCTATAATCGGGCTTGCACTGCGGTTGTGAGGTGTCACTGTCCGAATGTCAGCGGTGTTCACCTGGTTGCCATCTATACTGTTAAGGTTGGTCGGTGCAGCCGTAGCCGTTGGAATAGTTACTGCCAATACGACCAGAATCAACCATTGCGAAGGTTTGTATAAGGATTTCATCGATTATCTCCCTGCCTGAATGCACTAGGGTGCTGGCTTGGGTCAAACACCTGCCCAGTCGCGTGGCTTAGTACTGGGCAGATGCACGACCACGGATACATCTAACCGCGACGGAGTTAAGCCTTGATGTTCGTTCCTTCCGGCTGCTTAAAGGATTTGTAAAGGCGCCTTAAAAGAGATTGGTTACCATGGATGGGTAAGCCTATGCGCCGGAGTGACGTTACCTTGGAAGATTCATCTTTGCAGACAGCTTTGGTCAGTCGCATTTTGATCGTCGATGACGACATCAAATTCTGCCGGCTGATCAGCGACTATCTCAAACGGTATGGGTTCGACGTCACTGCTGTTCACGACGGGCAAACGGGATTGAAAACAGCGTCTGCTGAATCGTGGGACGCAATAATTCTGGATGTCATGCTGCCTGGCGTCGACGGTTACGAAGTGCTGCGCCGGGTGCGTGAAGGGTCGCAAGTACCTATATTGATGCTGACCGCCCTCGGAGATGAAACTGATCGCATCGTCGGCTTGGA
>CAJCHQ010000426.1 GCA_903970295.1 Bryobacterales bacterium | reverse complement strand
GGCTATCTCTATGTTACTTGCAGTCAACTTCATCGCAGCCCGATGTTCCACTATGGCAAGGATTTGCGGACGACACCGTACCAGGTATTCCGGATCAAAGTAGACGCTCAACCAGCGCAGCCATAAGTGGTTGTTTGTTGTTTCGAGCTGGCCGAACATGCGGCGGCTGCGCCGAACATGCTGGGCTCGCCAAACATGCTGGGCTCGCCAAACATGCTGCGGCTCGCCAATATCTGCGCTGTGTTGCCCGAACACAAAGCAACTCTGCCCGAAATGGACGTTCCGGGCGAACTCATAAATTGAAAAGCCCATCAGAAGCTAGTCTCGACTTGGCTTCACAAATTCTTCACATCGGCCACATACGATAGCCGATAGCCTCTTCGCCGTGGATAGTAACTCGTGTTTGCGAATTTTTCGTGAAGTTCATTTGTCCAGTAACGTTCAGTCTGAGTGAAAACCAATCTCTTCGAGCGTATTAAGCTGAACCCTGCAAGTTTTTGCAGTTCTAACTTTACTACTAACGTCCCCGCCTGGATTCTACGGTTTCTCGGATATGGTGCTCAAGAAAATAAGAAGCTATTTCGGCATTGCCAATCAAAGCTGGCGCGATCCCCGTGTGCCTCTATTAGCAAAGATATTCCTGATCTTTGCTCCTTTATATTGGCTCAATCCAACTGACGTGATCTCAGATTTGCAACCTGGTGGACACGTGGACGATGTGATCATTGCCGCTCTATTGATCATGCTGGCAATCAGGTTGGTGCCCGTCGCAGTCTTTCGAGACGCGCATAAAGCCTTTAATCCGGCAGTGTGCGGAGTGATGTGCCTGAGTATATTGGGACAGGGCATGCTCAGCACCGTCACCAAAGTCAATCAGCCCCAGGCAAATTCCGAGTTAGAGCAAATCAAGTGCATGCAGCATTTCGGCCCAGCCCTGAAATCGGCGAAGAAAGCACCTCTCGAAATGAGCACCATTACTGTCCGGCAACTGCTCGGTTCGAAGACTCTCAAAGAATCAACTGACTCGCAGCGACAAAACCCGCAGTTGATCCGAATTTCAGCTAGCCAAAACAACTTACCATTGCCTTCCACTCAAGTCCTTCAAGTTCCCCTGGCCGAACACTGGCAAGAACTTGTCTCACTCAGCCGCACCCGAATGCTTCCAGCGACAGCCGCCCGGAGTCTGCTTTTGTCGCTGCTGACCAGAGGAGGACACGGTCAGCTCTACTCAGGAGGTGCCTTATTTTCAGCTGTGCCCATTCAGTCGACTCAGGTTTTTTCTCAGTTGTTTTCTCAATCTTTTTCGTTGCCGCCGCTCAATGCGGGCGGCATTTTTATTGCCTAGTTGGGCATACTCTGAACTCGCTCCACGAAGGATTATATGGAACCCCAAACTCCGAATATAAACCAAACTCGAAGGATGCCGCCACGAGCGCAGCGCAAAGACCGCGCTGCAGGCTCACGCAGATACCTGGCGCCCGATGAAATCAAGCTGCTGATCGAAGCAGCGAAGCAAGTGGGACGTCACTCAGATAGAGACTCGACACTAATCCTTATGTGTTATCGTCACGCTTTGCGCGTCGGGGAGCTAATCGCATTGCGCTGGGATCAACTTTCGTTGGAAGAGGGTCGCTTCCGCGTCGAGCGCATCAAGAACGGTAACCCATCTATTCATCGACTGAATGACGACGAGATTGCTGCCCTGCTCAAGTTGCGGAAAAAGAATCCGCACTCGGAAATCGTCTTCTTCTCAGAACGCAATGGAGCTTTGACTCGCCGTTCCGTGCATAGCATCATTGCCCGAGCTGCTAAAATTGCCGAAATACCCTTTCCTGTGCATACCTTTATGCTCAGACATTCAAAGGGATACCAACTTGGAGCAAAAGGCGTCGAAATAAAAGCTATTCAAGCTTACTTTGGGCATCGGAATATTCAGCACACGGTCGGATACACAGCAGCTCAAAATGATCAGTTCAAGGGCTTCGAGGACGACTAATTTATAAGACCTTCTGCCTCAGTACTTTGCCTGAAATCTAATACCGAAAACTTCATCCAAAGCAACTGTTTGATGCCATCGGTTCCTACCAAACCGTCTGGGCTCCTCTCAAAAGGCTGTCTGAGCGCCACTTCTTTAGGCACAGGTTTTATGTCACAACTCGGTCACAAGAAACCAATAGTCTCAGCAAACCGATGGGAGATTGCTCTATGGCTAATGCCTCTGACACTTCGACGCCAACCGCATCCGGCAGCGAAAAGCCGTTTCACTTGGACCCGACCAAAAATCAAGTTGACGCGATTGTTCAACATTTCAAAAGTCGAGAAGTTGAGGCCGGCACGGCAGCGCTGAAGTCCTTACAAGATACAGACCAGGGCAATAAGGATGCCTGGAAACGTCACATTGCCGTGATCAACGGTCAAATAAACTTGCAGTCATTGGGAGTGGCCAACGCCGACCAACTTTTAGGCGTAGCACAAAATGGCAGTTTGATTACTTCAAATTCCGACGACACACGGCAGCAATTACGGCGTGGCGATGATTTAAGTGTGGAACACGAAAAACGTATCACATTCGGTCAGGCGGCCCAAATTCAAGATACCAAAACCTACGAAAAGCGCGTGGCGGTCGCCGACCAGATGGAGGCGCAGCCTCAACCGAAAGGCGCGAACGCTCAGGAAGTGGAAACAATCATTGGCGATTTCAATAGCGGTAATATTGCCGCTGGCAGCGCTGCTTTAAGGCATCTTCAACTAGAAGACGGCGGCAAAGAGCCAGAGCAATGGACACGTAATATCGCCGCCGTCAATGCCAATATCGATCTGCACAAAATGGGTTTGGGAGATGCTTCGCAGATTCTTTCGGTCGATGATCAGGGCAGATTAGTGACAGCCAGCAACGATCTCAAAACTGAGCAGACTCGCTCGGCAGAGGACCCCAAGAAAATTTTGCAGCAGACGGATTTGGCTACGAGTTCATTCCTCGGCATCACATACGATGGCGACAGCAAAGCATTTCGCCAAGCGCAAGAAGTGGCGATGTTGAAGCAAGAAGCGGCTGCGGCAACAGAACCATTGACGCCCGGAAACCATCGTCTAAGCGTAACCAGTGATGGCGAACAGCGCGAATTCGATGTCTATGTGCCGAAAGGTTATGACCCATCTAAAGCGACTCGAGCATTCTATGTGTTTCACAATGCACTATTCGGAGGAGACGATGCCCCTCGCGGTGAAATGGCAAGAGAAACACATATCAATGAAAAAGCCGACAAAGAAAACTTCGTCGTCGTGTATCCAGTGGCGGAAACGCATCAGAACGACACGAACAGACTGCTTGGCACCGACTTCCAATATCACTCCTGGAATTCTCCAGGGGCGGGTATGAACGTCACTTATGGCAACTACGACGACGTCGATTATGTCAAAGCCGCGGCGAAAGTAGTCGACAGCCGGCTGCCCAACATCAGTGATCGATACGCACTAGGTTTCTCCGAAGGCGGCGAATTCGTTCCCCAATTGGCCGCGAAAATGCCCGGCTATTTTAGCGGTGTCGGAGCCTGGCATCCGACCAGCATGGGCACGGAGGCTGAGCCAACCAACTCTCCAACCGCATATGCTCAAATTACGGGGGAAAAAGACACTGTACTGCCTAGAGATGGAGGCACAAAAGGCTTCTTCATACTTGGGGATCTGTTTGGCGAACTTTACCCGCGATTGGCTGCATCTGAGCCAACAGAAGCTTTTGACCGCATGGCCCAAGCTCAAGACTGCAAAGGAACACCGCAAGTCGATCGCTCTAATCCCGCTGAAGTAGTGACAACTTTCTCGGCTGACCAGTGTGCAACTGGCCGTCCTGTCATT
>CAJCHQ010000425.1 GCA_903970295.1 Bryobacterales bacterium | reverse complement strand
GAGAATAAGTTCGCTGAAGGCGTTTGACCTCGTAGCCATTTCGAACAGGTTGACGCGCACCATAGCCAACAATTTTCCTGGCGCAACCGCTTTTCGTGAATGTCCTGTCGCTGGTTTCAAGGGTCTTCAACGCATCAGAGGCTCTATCGACCTCCTGCTCAGCACATGCGAGGGACACGTAATCATCGATCACAAGACTTACCCTGGACGCATGGACTCTTGGGAAAGGAAGTGCCTTTCGTACGCGCCCCAACTTTATGCCTACAAGCAGATGGTTGAGGACTCTGGGTCTGGATTGGTCATTGGCTGCTACATCCACTTGCCACTATTAGGGCAATTGTTAAAAATTGAGATCTGATAAGAACCAAGGCGGTCCGAAATCGTAGATTCTTGTGATTCCCAGATGTTCATAGCGCGCGGGCTGACGCCATACTCAATTACCACTTACCAGCATGCGCGCCTCCATCCACGTGCAAGTTTTCCCCTGTAATGAACGTCGCTGACGTCAGATACAGCACCGCATCAACTACATCCGAGACTTCAGCCAATCGCTGAATCGGATGCATCTTTTTCAGCTCTTCCCGATCGCTATCTCCATGCATCGGTGTGTTCACCACCCCCGGCGAGATCGTATTCACTCGTATGCCATCGGCCGCATATTCAATTGCCAACTCACGACTGACCGCCGCCATCGTCGACTTCGTCAAAACCTGTAAGCTCGCTGGCACGCCGATAACTGGTTGATCGACGAGCGTGGTTGAAATGTTGACGATGTGCCCGGACTTCTGCTTCTGCATCGTCGGAATCACCTGCTGCGACATGTAAAAGAAACTGGCGACATTCGTGCTGACCATATTTTCGAAATCTTGCTCGGTGTATTCAGTGAACGGCTTGGGCACAAAGATGCCCGCATTATTCACCAAAAGATCGATGCGCCCGAAACGTTTCACGGCGGTTTCCGCGACCGCAACGGCGGTCGACTTCTTGCCGATGTCACCGTCGACAAGTGCCAGCGTTTCAGATGCCTGCAGGTCTTTCGATTTGGTTGCCGAACGCGATGAGGCGACTACCGAATAACCCCGACCGAGAAGAGCTGCTACCAACCCCAACCCGATGCCACCCGATGCGCCGGTGACAATTGCCACTTGTTTGTGAGTGTCGCTCATATTCCTCCGTTTTCGCCATCATTTTTCAACCTTTTCTCGCGCGTCGTTGAGGCCATCGACATAGTATGTGGCTTGACTTAAGTTTGTCTGGCGAGCTGCTGCTGATGCCTATCGCAACAGGTTTTGGTTGGTCCGCAATCTGCTCGAGCCATCCACAGGCGTCAGTTCGGCGGTTCGTAGAATCGCTTGAATACGACGTTATGCAAAGGATCAAAGTCTTTGTCACTTGTTAGCAAAACTGCACCTGTCACCGCCGTAGTAGCCGAAATCCACAAGTCGTTCTTGCCCATTTTTATAGCATCGAGCCAATTCCCAAGTCGAGCCAATGACATGATCTCTCCCACGGTGACGATGCATATCAAGGGTCGCTCCCTCCGTTGGCTCAGGTTGTACTTCTTCTCAATGCGTTGCCCAGTCGCCTTATTGCGCAGCAAGTGAACCAGGACATTTGTATCGAGTACTACAAGTGAGCCTTCAGGAATCACGATATTTGCTCTAATAGCTCTTCAATTTCGGCATCGGTTTCATCACCTGGCCACTTCCCGATGATAACCGACACACCAGTTTCTTGAGTTTGTGGTTTTCGTAGTGTATAGGCAAGGCGAGATGATACGGGTTTCGGTAGCTTAGACCATAAACGAACATCGCCCACTGCTTCTTCTATCTGATCGGCATTAATTCGCAGAATGCGCCCGCTGGGCCTGAAGTCTGCGACTCCCGAGACAATTACATCCTCATTAAAATATTGCTTCATCAGTTCGGAAGATTCATAACTGAGAATGCCTCTAACGCGTTCTCCAGATTGGATCACCAGGTCAAACACTGCGCCAGCGGCTTTGATCATATCTAGCTTTCCGGCTATACGAACACGCCTGGGAAGCGGTGTTTCAGTCTTTAGTTGCCTGATTCTGTCAACACCATCATGTTTGATCTCAAGCGCATCAGACAATCCATTCGAGATTTGCACAGCATCAATACCTTCGACTAAGACGTTCTTGAATCGTGTGCAAATACCCAAAATGGTTGAGTCGAAGAGTTCGCTATCAGCCTTCCCCGCGAGAGCATCCGATAGTGCCTCTTCGAATAATCCGAAGCCAGAATTCGTTGAATCGAAATTCCAGAATAGCTGCTGCTGTTGAAACTTCTCCGGTGCTGCCTCAGCCAGAGGCATAGCGTCAATTTCGATCAGTGTCGACCCTTCGTTAATTCCTGTAATTTCAAAATCTGCCGCATCAAGTAACCAGCTCGGCGGTGCACCAGGCTTGGTGCTGCTTCCTTCGGCTCTAAATCTCAGAGATGCGCGAACACCGTCATTGAGCAGATTCAATAGCTCTGCCAGCAAATTCGCGGAGATTCGTTTGCCGTGTGTGCTTGGACCAGTCAACTTGATTTGGTGATGTTTCATATTAATCACCTCCAGAGTCGTCTGCTCTAATTAGTAACATATTATGCCCTAACCTTGTATGAATACACCACGAACGTCGTTTGAGGCTAAACAAGATCGCCTTGCCACTGACATGCTTAGGTCCCCGTGTATATTGGTCGCTCTCCGATTTTACGCTGAGGCTTGGCAAGCCGCTCAAACAAAACCAACTGGAAGGTCATGTATTTGTGCCGCCCGAGGTACAGGCTATTATCAAGCGCCTGGCCACGGAGTTTACTGTGCGAAACGACCGCGAAGAAGAGGAAGAGGCAGTCAACGCCCTCCCAAGCGCTTCTAGTTGACGGCAGCACGCGCATTTAATTCGGGCGACAAACCAATATATGATCAACCACATCCGGCTCCGAAAGTATTTGATCGGTCAGCCTGGTCGCCTCGTAATATTCTCCGTTTCGTTCGTAAAGCCAGGCACGCAACATCGTCAGTCGCAGCTTACTCCAATCAGCCATCGGCACCGCTGAATCAAGGTTTGCTAATCCCTCGTCGGCCACAACTGCCGCTTCGTCAAATCGGTTCTTTTCTTCGAGGCAGCTCATCAGATACAGACACGGAAGAACCGCGTGCGGATCCATTTTGTTTACCTGACCAAAATCGGCGAGCGCCTGATCGTAGTTCTTGGCCCGCGAATGAGCTCGCCCTTGCCTGTATAGAGAAAGCCATCGAAAGTCATCGGCAGAGGGACGAATGAAACCAGCTCCGAATCGTTCGACGAAAGTTTGGCTGACACTAAAATCAGAGCCGGTTATGTATGCAGTCATGTATTCGGCCAGAGCCTCGTCGAGATCGACGCAACCATACAAACTCGGCCAGCGACCCTCCTTGCATATCTTCCTACCGAATTCATATGCTTCGAACGAAGATTTTGACATATATTCTTTCCAGATTTTCGAGATGGTTGGCTCAGCAAATTGAACCCATGCTTTAGAGTGCGACAATTGTTCTCCCGCATCCGCAGTGTGCACTAGCTCGTGCACCACGCCTGCAAACTGCCCATGAGGAAAAAAGAAGACATCAGAAAAGGCTATTGAGCTGTCCGATGACATCGCTGATGGACTGCCACCAAATATCCAACTCTTGGTCATTGTGCTGCTTTTAGGAAAGCTCGACAGCCGGCACAAAGCTATTCGCCCGCCGCTCGATGCCCTTAGCACCAGTCCCGGTGCCCGATGCATCAGCCAGTCTACGATCGATCTGATATTTCTCTTTTCGCGGTACGTCCACGGCTTGAGCTCCCACTCCGGCTGCGACAATTCTGGTCGGGCGGAGTCCTTGGCATCCATGAAGAAAAAATACTCGTTGAAATCAGTTTTCATTCGATCAGCCAGTTGCCGCTGATGTTCATCGAGATAAACAGTTTTTGGGCGATCGACAATCTGCTCCAGCAATCCAGCGGCAAACAAATCTGCGGCCATTAGCACAGCAAAAAGTACGATGCAAAAAATGGTCCCGGCGGTGACCGCGGCAAGAAGACCACAACGGCGCCAAATTCGACTACTGGATTTGTCGCGAGAACTGCCCATGTTTTCAGTCTAGCAGCGCCTATTTTTCTTTGCACGTCCAGATGCGCAGGCGGAATTCTTGATATCTTCTCGGCGTTGCGGTTCAATCAAACCTGACTTAATCATGGAGTGTCCGCCCATTCGATATGGTCTCTCCATGCGATGGAATAATGACTATTTCGAGCCGTGCCCGCGCCGGCATTCCTGGCAAGGATTGCGACCTTTCAAGATGATCGCAACAAGATTGCTTGCCGTCCCCGTCCAGCTATGCTTTTTCTCGAGGCACCGCCAGAAATATTTTTTGTTACTTTTGGGCAAGACATCCCATGGTTTCAGAGGCAAGTTTTTCTCTGGGTCCCAAAATTTGGCCGCATCAGGGTATTTCTCCCACAAATTATTTTCCTTGGTTGGCTTCTTTCCACCACAATAAGGACATCCTTTATGAGCTGAGCCGAGCCTGAATGATTGAACCATTGCCGAGATCTTCGCCTTCCACTTGTGACCGTGCGAGCAAAACCAAATCACTGTTTCCGGAGATCCCGGCGTAACGTCGTTTGGGGTTAGCGTGCCGTTGTCCGAATGCCACATTTTTGCGACCTCCGGGTACTTCCTCTTCAAGCAATTATCAGGTGCAGCAATGCTGCCTGAACAGCATCTGCATCCGCTCAGTCCCTTTTTGAATGAGGCGACCATATTGTAGATGTACGCTTGAAATTCATGTTTTGGTTTACCGCAGTGCCACCATACTTTTTTATTACTTGTCGCAGTTACTTGAGAGGGTAGCAGACTGCCATTTTTGGTCGGATGCCAGAGTTTAGCCACGGCTGGAAACTTGCTCTGCAAGCTGTTTTTCTCGTCGGCGCTTAGACCGGAACACCAACGACAGCCGTTACTGCCGTCCTTCCAGCTGCGCACGACACTGTAAACTGGTGCTTTCCAGACGTGCGTTGCCGACTTCGGACATCGCCACCAAACCATCTTGGTTGAGCCAGGTACTACATCAGTCGGGCGCAGCGGCAGATTGCGTGAAGGATGCCAGAGTTTTCCCAGAGATGGAAATTGAGCCGCCAGACTATCTTTGGTCTCTAACTTTTCTCTGGCACACTGCGGGCATCCACGCTTATTGATTGCTCTGGACTCGACGCTTGCTTGCCATTCGTGCCCTTTGCTTTTGCATTTCCACCAGAATATTTCGTCAGAGTTGATTGCCACATCACAGGGGCGCAGGCGGTGGTTTGTTTTTTTCAGGTGCGCCGGTATTCGTAAGTTGTGGGCAACTTTGAATGAGCCCTCAATATGCGGCCAGAGAAATCTGTTCTTCTTCGGATGCCACTCTTCCGCTATATCAGGAAACTGCACCGAAAGCCGGTTTTCGTCAGTAACAAAAAAGAGCGTGCAGTACGGGCATGCTCCGCTACCTCGGGTTCGATAAGCGATTGGCGCGGGCCATTCGTGCGATTCATTCTCTGAGCAACGCCACCAGACTACGGTCGTAGCACTGGGCGTAAAGTGCCATGGACTCAAATTTGGGTTGAGTTTAGGATGCCAATCTTTGGCAATGCGCGGATACAGTGCGGCAAGGGAATCCGATTTTTCCGGTTGTACTCCGTCGCAAACGGGACAACTTATCGGTTTATTCTTATCTGTCCGGCAGGCGACGGTGTGTTGATAATCCTCGTGGTCAGGGACTGGACAAGTCCACCAAACCAAGAGATTGCAGGATGGTCTAACATGGTTAGGCTTCAGGTCGCCATTCTTCGGTGACCACTCCCTGGCGAGCCCCGGATAGAGCGCGGCGAGGCTTGAGGCTTCCAATTCACAAGTAGGACAATCAGAACCATTACACGTGCGCCGAGTTACTTGGCGCTGCCATTCGTGTCCCATCTTGCAAAGCCACCAGGCCAAATAAGTGGAGAGTGCAGTGACGTCGTTCGGAGTTATTTTGCCGTTGCGCTGCGGATGCCAGTCGGCAGCAATATCAGGATGAGTATCGGCCAGGCGAGGATTGTGCGATACACGCTGCAGCCGCCCGTCAATTTCTTCAACGTGCCATCCTGTATTGTTGCTAATTCCGTGCGGATTTTTAGTTCGTGACATTCCCTTGCGTATAGCGGCCTCCGGCAAGACTGCATAACTTCTTTAACGGTCCTCCCCATTCGATATGGTCGGTTCATACCCACCTTGAGATGGCCGCTGAGCCGCGCCTGAATGATTCTTCAAGCAAATATCTTTGGCAAAAATGCGGCGGGTGTCACTTTGAAATAGTTGCCGAGCTTGACGCAGTGTTCTTTCGTTAACTCTCTTTTGCCGCAGACAACTTCGCTGATAACACCTGACGACCACACACCCAGTATGGCTTGCAGGTCCACTTGTTTCATTCCATGGTCTTTCATCAATGACTGCAAAAGTTCATGAGGTTTCATAGCGTCGATCTTGATGGCGTGGTGTTTCGTCTCGTATTTTCCAATTTCGTCTAGTAAAACTTCCAAATAGTCACTTTCATCAGAAGCAAGGGATTCGCTTCTAACCATCAAGCTTTGGGCTACCTCGTGCGCTTCATCCAGTTGGGCATCGGTTTTGACCGGCACCAGCGGGAAGCGCTCAATCAGTGCCTTATACTTTTTAGTTATCATTAAAACTTCTCCTTGCCGTACTCGGCATGAGACATGAGTTTCAGTACGTAGACTCTTTCATTTTTTATCCAGGCCATCGCTGCCATGCGAAAGTTATTGCCACCGATGTTGAAAATGAATTTCTGGTTTCCCAGATGATTTGCGCTGCTGAAGGTTCTTTGAACATCGGAGTTATTCTTCCATTCAGCTGCAGTCGTTTTCGTCACCCAATCCGCAAGCGGGGTTTTCGCGTCAGGGTGCGTTTCGATGAATTGATTTATGCAGCGGGTATTCAGAATCTCCAAGCGTGCTCCTGTTCTAAAGCTATCCTCTCAAATTGAGAGGAATTTGGCAAGTTATTTCTCTCAGTAAACGTCAGTTGTGTCGAAATTTGCAGGATTATGCAAAAATTCGACGAATTGCACGGACTGAGCTAATCTGTCGCCCTGAAAAAGACCAACCAGCACGCTAGATTGATTGCAGGTGGAGCTGGCAGCTCTCACTACTGGCGGAGGGGGGCATATGACCTACATCAAAGAATACGATACAAAGCACGACCTGCCCGAAAAGCTGACGACGGAAGACAAAAGTGCACTAACCGCTTACAGCAGTTTTATGGGCTTGACGAATGCGAGTAACCAAGCCGAGCGTCAAAAGTGCTTGAAAGAGTTGAAAGACGTTTTCAATTCTTCGACTCAAAAATCAAATGGTACGTTAGTTTCAGAAGTCGCAATTGACCAAAAAAGCGGTCACATAATTTTGGGTCAAAGCGGTGGTGAAAGCCCATGGGCTAAACGTACGCAAGGTTTGACCATGAAAGAGACTGTGACTGAGAAAATGCTTGCCGATGGCTCCTTTGAGATAAGCGGTTTGCAAGCTCATGAAAAAGTGACCGTAGACGCAAAGGGATCCATCACCTACCAAACCGACAAAGGGCAGGTCACTCATTCGGCAGATGACAGCACAATAACTATTAGAAGTGGTGGTGGCAGCGTAACTACGACCGAGCATTCTATGTCTGCGTCGTTCCCCGATGGTGTTCACAAGTCCTTTTCGGATGTCACTCCTCAAGAGTTCGCCAAAACGCAGACGTCCAACACCGGCTGGGTTGATTGGAAGCCCGGCGATCATTTTACGACTGAAGAGAAAAAGAACGATCCCAAGATCTTTACACAAACAGATGCGCTTAGAAAGATGCTCGGTTCTTAAGAACTTTGACTTTGGCACCGTCCAGCTATGCTTTTCCTCGATGCTGACCCTGTAAAATAGCCAGAGCCAAGGAAAACTAATGCATCTGTACGACACGATCAAGGGCGAAAAGGGCCATCAGTTCGCCGCGCAATGGGCTATTGATGAAAATAGCCACGTTTAACGTTAACGGTATGAACGCGCGCCTGCCAGCATTACTGCGCTGGCTTGGTGAGAGCGCCCCTGATGTCGCCTGTCTGCAAGAGCTTAAAACACCGCACGATAAATTTCCACTGGCGGCAATTGAAGATGCTGGCTATGTCGCTGTGTGGCATGGACAGAAAAGCTGGAATGGCGTCGCCATTCTTGCCAAAGCTCAGTTCCATTTGTCTGAAGTTGGACGCGGACTGCCGGGCGATCCCGCTGACGAACAGAGTCGCTATATAGAAGCTCGCGTCAACGATCTTCTCGTTTGTTGTTTGTATCTTCCCAATGGAAACCCAGCGCCGGGGCCGAAATTCGATTATAAGATGACGTGGCTGGAAAGATTGCTTGAAAAAGCGACAAAGCTGGTGAACCAGGAGGAGCCAGTAGTTTTGCTTGGCGATTACAATGTGGTGCCAACCGATCTTGATTGCCAAAAACCCGAGCGATGGGTTGGCGATGCGGTATTTTTCCCTGAAGTGAAAGAGGCATACCAGACGTTGCTCAAGCAGGGTTGGACTGACTCAATTCGCGAACTATATCCCGACGAAAAAATATTTACCTATTGGGATTATTTTCGGAATGCATTTAACCGAGATGCAGGCATTCGCATGGATCACATCTTGCTTAGTCCTGCGCTGGCCGGGCGCTTGGCGTCGGGCGGTGTCGACCGCCATGTGCGGGGCTGGGAGAAACCGAGCGATCATGCGCCGGTGTGGATCACTATCAAAAAATAAAATCCCCTGGGTACGCAATTGGAAACTCTATCTGCTCGGCGGTCAATGCAGCCACATCAGTTTGAACTCGCGCCGAGACAAACGCGTCAGAGAACAGATAGTGGACATGCGTTTGTGGTGGCGCATCATGCTAAAAGGCAGCCCCACTGTGAGGCTGCCTTCTTACTGTTTGCTTTTGCCAGCAATTGCTGGAATTACATTGGTTATTCAATCAATTGATTAAGGTTAAAACCCTCCTCAGATGACTTTTTCCAAATCGGACAAAAAAGGACTGTACTTAGGACAAATTACTCGAACGTTCTTCAAATAAATAACTCGGACTGTACTTTCGGACTTGTACTTTCGGACTTGTACTTTCGGACTTGAACTTTCGGACTTGTACTTTCGGACTTGTACTTTCGGACTTGAACTTTCGGACTTGAACTTTCGGACTTGTACTTTCGGACTTGAACTTTCGGACTTGAACTTTCG
>CAJCHQ010000424.1 GCA_903970295.1 Bryobacterales bacterium | reverse complement strand
ATGCCGCGCACAAGGGTGGGATCGAATTCGATTTGATAGGCGCCGTTTGCCACCTGTCTGACCGCGGAGACGACGTTGACCAGAGCTCGCCAGGCATTATCTGGGGTCTCTTTCGGCAGTTGTTGGCGACTTTTTTCTAGATCACCACCAGTGGTGGCAAGCTCGGCCCAGTTCGTGCTTGTGAAACGTTGCAAGAAACCGGTCATCCGGGAAACCGTTTCGGCCGCATGTCCTAGGCCCTCGAGTTCCTTGCGCACGCCTTCGATACCTACCTTATCTAGCTTGTCCAGGGCGATGAAAACTCGGTCTTGTTGCGCTTCTTCGAAACCAAAAGATTGAGCCAAAGCGGCGAGGATACGCCTGTCGTTGATGCGCACTTTGAAGCCTTTGAAGCCGAGTGTTAGAAGCGCTTGCGACGTAGCCTGGACCAATTCCATTTCAGCAAATTCGGACTTCATGCCGATGACATCGATATCGCATTGAGTAAATTGTCGGAAGCGTCCGGCTTGCGGGCTTTCGGCGCGCCAGACTGAGCCTATCTGGATCGACTTGAGGGGGTTGGGCAGGCTGTTTTGATTGTTGGCGTAAAAGCGCACAAGAGGTACTGTCAGATCGAAGCGCAGGCCCAGGTCGGCTAAATTTTCCTTGACCGGATTCGCTTGAGCCAGCTCTTTGTCCAGTTTATCGCCCCGCTTGAGGACTTCGAAAATGAGTTGCAGATTTTCGCCGCCTTCTCCGCGACGAAGCAAACTGATGTTTTCCATCGCCGGCGTCTCGATGCGTGTGAAGCCGAACTGTTCGTATGTGCGCATGATCGCAGCAATCGCCCAGTCTCTGATTGCGACTTCGGCTGGAATCAGATCGCGCATGCCTTTGGCTGGGGCGGAGCTGATTGATTCGGACATAAAGGCGACCTCTTGATTTCTGCGAATAGCTTCGCGTGCTTTCGACCGCTCCTATAGAATCACCCAGAGCAGCCCCTGTACAGTCCTTGTTTCGCCTTATTGCCAGACTCTTTTCGCGAGCGAGCTCAGCGGCACTAAGCGGACGGCACGAATTTGTAGCCGACGGCGTGAATGGTCTTGATCAAACTGTTCTCTTTGCTTGCATCGAGCTTTTCGCGGATGCGCGTGATGTAAACGCGGATCGTATCTGTGGAAACTTCCGAATCTTCCGACCAGACTGAATCGAGCAATTGATTGGCCGAAAAGACCTGGTTCGGGTGGCGCATGAAAAATTCGACCAGCATGAACTCTTTAGCATTGAGCTTGACCGGTTCGCCATCTTTGGTCAAGGTTTTTGATTTCGGATCGAGAGTCAAATTTCCGGCCGTGAGAATGGCTTCGGTCGAATCCTTGAGTTCTGCCGCAGTGCGTCTGGTCAGGGCCCGCACGCGAGCCGATAATTCTTCCGGATTGAAAGGTTTGGTCAAATAGTCATCAGCGCCGGCGTCAAGCCCGGTTACACGATCGCGGATCGAACTTTTGGCGGTGAGCATAATCACCTTCGCTTTTCCGCCCCCTTCTTTGTAGCGTTGACAGACGAGAATGCCATCGAGTTCAGGCATATTCCAATCTAGAATCAAAACTTCGAAATTGCCCTGCATAGCGCGGTCCAGTCCGGCGCGACCGTTGGCGAGGATTTCCACTTCGTGCTCTTCCGCAGTGAGCCAATCATCGAGTGCTCTCGTCAAACGTTCATCATCATCAACTAAGAGAATCTTTGTCATCTCAAAGAAAACCTTTCTATGATTTCCAATTTCGACAGCATTTAATTTGAGTGTTCCTTGGTTGCCATGCGGTAGGGCTGTCCTTCATCGAGATGGTATCGCAAACCAGAATACACTGCCGCGGGTTGTTCGGGGTTTTGCTCCGATCCGGCCGCCGTGTGCTTCGACTATGGCTTTGCAAATGGCCAGACCCAGTCCTTTACCTGGCTTCTGCTGGGCGGCCTGACCGTGTCCGCGCTCATAAGCTTTGAAAATTAGTTCGGCGTCGTCGGCTGGCACACCGGGGCCTTCGTCCTTGATTTCTACAAGCACTTCTTGAGGCGATGAATTGCTTGTGATCTCAATCTTGGTTCCGTTCGGAGCAAATTTGATCGCGTTGTCGAGGAGATTAGCGATGACTCTATGCAAGCGCGGACGATCGGCAAAGATCGGCGTAGGAACTGGCTTGAAATCAATCGTTATCTGTTTTTGCTCGGTCAGAGGTTGCGAGGCACTGATCACTTCCGCGATTAGATCGGTGCAATCGAAGCGCTCGGAATTCAACTTGAATTGACCAGACTCGATGCGGTCTGCCTCCATTGCTTCGTTGATCAGATCGAGGAGCCGGCCAGCATCTTGTCTGGCGTCAGCGATTCTCGTTTTGCCTTTGTCTGACAACTCTCCATACAAACCTTTCATGGTGCCGGCTAGAACAGTTTGAATAGCCGTCAGTGGTGCGCGCAGATCGTGGTTGACCATTTGCACGTATTCATCGCGCTTCTGCTCGGCCATGCGCACGTCGTTTGCCATTTCGTGCACATGCAAATCTAGATCGGCGATTTCGTCATTACCGCCGACCGGATTATTCAGAGCCTGTCGTTTGACAAAACGGCGGCAATTATCGGTCAAGATTGACAATCTGCGTGTAATTCGCAAACTGAAAACACGCACCATAAATAACGAAACCAGAATATTGATCATGATACCGATCAAGAGCGTCCAGGCAAACGCAGTCTGTATGCGCTGTTCGTTAGCCGGACTGCGGTTTTGCCGTTCGCGCTCTTCTTTCGCTACAGCAATTGTTTCATTCATGAAACCCTGGTAAGCCGAAGCAACTTTATGCCGGTATTCGGTAGGGTCCATTAAGATCAGCATGGCCAGACCAGATGGCTTTCTAAAACCGCTGATCAGATTAAGAATTTGATTACCGAAAGCTCTCAGGTTGACGACATGTCTTTGCCGATCAGGATCATCGGCGCTTAAAATGTTCAACTTATTCCAGACTTCGGGCAGATTGCCAATAATCGTGTCGAATTGACGACCGAATTCGTTGCTTCTCGTCGATTTCCAGGCGCCCAGGCAAATACCGGCGTCAAGGAAGTCTTTCGTCAAGTCCATCATTTCTGCTACGAACTCGCGCGAACGGGCGATCTTTGCCCGCTCTTCATCTGCATGGCGCAGCTGCGTCCAGAGCGTGAATACAAATGTTATTTCGAAGATGAGCGGCAGGATGATCAGGAAAAGGCCCTGTTTGGCAATGGTTGGCTGAAATTTCATGACCAGTCACACAACCCACAGTTCACCCGTACCAAGGTCGGCAGGGTGACCAGATGATAGCATTAAACCGGGATGACTGCCGGGAGATACCATTGTTCAAGCTGCTATCGCTGCGGACTCTTTTACTCTCAACAGCAGCGGTTGCAGTTGGATCGGCCGGCGCCAAACCTAATCAAGAGCCGGATCGACAACAGGTAGTGGACTTACGCAGCGAATCTTTCGAAGACCGCGCCTTTCGCCTTTTTGAGGCCAATCAATTTACTGCGTCGATGGCCCTGACCAATCGATGGATAGCTGCCTGCCCGCACGACGGGGCTGCTTACCGCATGCGTGGTTTGATTTATTTGATGTTAGAGCAACCAGAGAAAGCTCTCGTCGCTCTCGATCAATCAGCAAAGTTTAGCGTGGCAGCAGGCACGATTCAGTACAGAGCAATTGCCTTAAGCCTTTTGGGTCGCTACAGTGAATTGCATACCACTGCCCTTGAATATTTGAACAACGCGCCCAGATCGGTGATCGCCTACGAGCTTGTATCAACTGCGGATGCGCTTGTCGGTTCCGAGAACGATGCGATTCTCTACCTCGGTCGCTTCTCTGCAGCTAGAATGCATGGCGGCTCTGTCTTGCACAGCTCACAGCATCAAGCGCAAAGCAAATATTGGGATGGCACCAGTTTTCGGGAAGGGGTGATGAGTAAAGATACGCGGCGAACGCTCCTCGCTCAGCTGAAAAACGATCACAAGGGTTTGAGCATCGCCGAATATATGTTCGCCAGAGCGGTTTTGTTATTCTATCAGCGCGAATACGATCAAGCCTTAGTCGAAGCCGCTAGCTGGGACGCAGGCAGTACGCAGGTCTACTCAGAGACAGTTTCTTTCTATTGTCAAATATTTAAGAGAAATTTCCCCAAGGCGCGCCAGATTTTAAATCATCTGATCGAGTTGGCACCTACTTCAGAAGCGACTCTCGATGCAGTCGACCTTTATCATTTCGAAAGCGATCAAAGACAAGCTGGAATCGCCGAGATCGCGGCTCTTCTCAAAAAGGATTCGAAGAATTCTGCGGCGCTTAGTGAACTGACAAGGATTTATCAGGATCTCAGTCAGCCAGAACCTGCGCTCTTTTACTGCGATAAGGCATTGAAGCTGGAGCCAAAAAATGTCAGATTGCGCTTGCTTAGAGCTAATATTCTTACCAGTCAGGAGAAATATGCCGAAGCCCTCGCCGAGACTTCAACAATTATCGCTCTCGATGGCAAAAATGCAGCTGCCTACATGGCCAGAGCAACAATTCGCACGCAGCAAGGAAATTTGACTGCTGCTGTGGATGATCTGACGAAGGTCTTGGATTTGAAATATGATTTAACGCGAGCCTTGCGGGCGCGAGCTGCTTGCTATCAAGCATTGAAGCGACAGGATCTGGCCATTAAAGATATGCATGAAGCCAGGCTCCAGGACCGGGGTGGTAATTTTGTCGGCACCAACTTTCAATCGTCTTCATCCTTGCCATCCTCCCGCCAGTAACGTTTAAGCAATTGCAAAACGTGTCCGTTCGGCATGATTTGAGGGTTGTCTTTTTTGAATTGATGCCGGTCGAGTTCGAGAGCATCGAGGGTAAAGCGTGCAACTGCACCACTTCTAGAGATGCCGGCCATGCAGTTGACGTAAAGCACTTGTTTTGCGTGATGGGCGTGATTTCTTTTGATGAATTCGACAATCTTGACCGCGTCCGCTTCAGACAGTGGTAGCAAGTCGGGATAGTCATCGGGGTCAGCGAAGGCCTTAGGATCGATGTCGTGAAACGATAAGGTCATACACGATGGAGTGTCTTCGGCAAAGATGACCGAGACGCCAGGCTCAATGATGCTGATCACGCAATTCTTAGCCAGATAATCGGGCTGGGTTTCGGCGAGATTGCGCATCGCATAATAGGCTTTCGCGAAAACTCGAGTGATCATGTTGTTATTTCTCGCCCGGCGCTTTCTTGAACATATTCCCGATTTGATCGGGCACTTTACCAACTACGCTTTTTGAGAGGGC
>CAJCHQ010000423.1 GCA_903970295.1 Bryobacterales bacterium | reverse complement strand
GTAGACAACGTTTCCTATTACCGCACGGTGGCGGACAATCAACGTTATTACATGGATTACACCGGCTGCGGCAACACACTGAATATGGTGCACCCGCGTGTGATTCAGCTGATCATGGATAGCTTGCGCTATTGGGTGCAGGAGATGCACGTCGACGGATTTCGATTTGATCTGGCTAGTGCGCTCGCTCGTGAACTCTATGATGTCGATAGTCTGGGCTCGTTCTTTGATGTGATCCAGCAAGATCCTGTGATCTCGCAAGTGAAGCTGATTGCCGAGCCCTGGGATTTAGGGGAAGGTGGGTATCAGGTCGGAAATTTTCCGGTGTTATGGACAGAATGGAACGGAAAATATCGTGACGCGATCAGGCTATTCGTCAAGGGCGATTCCGGGCAACTCGGTGAATTTGCTACACGCTTCACGGGTAGTGCCGACCTCTACGAACATGGTGGGCGGCGGCCGCACGCCAGCATCAATTTCGTCACCTGTCACGATGGCTTCACACTGACCGATCTGGTCAGCTACAACGAAAAGCACAACCTCGCTAACGGCGAAGAAAATAGAGATGGCGAGAGTCACAACCATAGTTGGAACTGCAGTCACGAAGGACCGACTAAAGAAAAGGCAGTGGTGGCATTGCGCTATCAACAGAAGCGTAATTTCATGGCGATTTTGTTCTTGTCGATCGGGGTGCCTATGTTGAGCGGTGGCGACGAACTCGGTCGCACGCAGGGTGGCAACAACAATGCTTACTGCCAGGACAATGAAATCAGCTGGTATCAATGGGATCTGAATGACGAGGACAAGAAATTTCTGGAGTTCGTCAAAAAAGTCATTGCTATTCGCAAACAGCAGCCGGTAATCGAGCGCAAGGCTTTTTTCAAAGGTGAAGATACCATCCAGCATGGCTCGCCGCGGGACATCGTCTGGCTTTCTCCGGCAGGAAAGACGATGGAGGAAGCGGATTGGACGAACGACGAAGGGCGGACGTTAGGAGTCTTATTGAAGGCGTCCGGGGTGGAAGAAAAGTTGATTACATTGCCTGTTCATGGTGCGCATGCGCCGAAGACTTTGCTTTTGATTGCCAACACTGCGCATTTGGGTGTTGATTTTTGGTTGCCTGGGCAGAGTGAGGGAGATGGCTGGCGCTTGTTGCTGGAAACGTCGGAGAAGATCGAGCAACATATGTGGCCGATGGAAAGTGAGTTTCCACTTGCGGGAAGGAGTATTGCGTTGTTCGAGTTGCACGATGCGCAGGCGGATGAGGGGGCGTAGCGCTTAGTGCTTAGGGCTGCGGGAAGAGGTTGGCGGCGAGCGGTATCAGGTGGGCGACCCAAGCCAGTAGCAAACAATATCCGACACGTACAACCACTTCGGCTTTCTGTCGACCAAGCAATTCGACAAACCTTCTTCCGCGGGTTCACTGCTCCACCGCCAGCGTATCTCGTCGGTCATGTCGACGAACTAAAGCAGCCTCTATAGTCCAACCAAGATAACCGGCAAGCAGTCCATCAAAGACACCCATGGCTAAGCCGTTCAGCCTAACCTCTTGTTCAATCAACTTCCATGCTTCACGGAGTTTGTCTCTCAGAGCATCTCGGTCCCGATTACTTATATGTGCATCTCGCACAAGTTTTTCTGCTTCATGGATGCTGAAGGGCTTTTCTGCGACCGATACATCGTGTGTGAAGCATAAAAACCACACGGCTAGACACGTAATCGCCGCAGCCCATACATACCAGCGATTCCAACTTTTAGCCACAAACTCTTTCAACTTGTTCATCATCCCATTCTACCGCGGCGGCGCAGATTCGTGTCCGGGTTGTCCCCATTGAGATCGACTGGCGGGCTAAGCTGGCTGTGCGGTAAAATATACACAGGAGGTCCCGCGATGATAAACAGAGACAAATTGCGCGGAGTGTTTCCATCCGAAAAGATAACTTTAGCCGTTCGCGACGTTTTTGCTATTCGCTTCTGCGACGAGGAGGCAGCATCGATTCAAACAGTTGGGAGGTAGCCGACCTGGATTCCTTGCGACTCTCGAGTTTTAAATATGCGGCTCATAGACGACGAATAATACTTCTCGTATACTTGACACCATTTGTGTATGACGTGAGGCATCATATTTGATACCCTCTCTTAGAATAGTAGTGTTACCTCACAACGGTCGCAGATAATTGATTGCGGCGGCCAAGGCATTGTCTATTCCACTGCGAATGCTAGCGACAGTTGCGGGCGCAAAAATGTCAGGTTGCAGCCCGAGCCTTTGTGTTTGTCGCCCATCCGGAAAAGAGATTGCATCTCCGGAAAAACTGACGATTAAGTCGTCGGCGACACTAAGATCCGTTACTGTGCCATTTGCACCTGCACTTGGTTCTCCAATCAGTGCTGTCCCATTTGCAGCTTTGAAAAACATCGCCATTTTTTCGGCTTGACTAATAGTTCGACCATCGATCAGCATCGCAGTTTTGCCTGGATAGTGCTTTCCCGCAGAGGGGTGAACATACTGGTATAAAACCTCTACAGTTGGGTCTGACTGGTCATATATGTAGTAATTCTGGTGATGATATCGAACCAATGGTCGCGTAAAGCGTACTGCCGGTACCGATTTCGTTGCGAGGCGAGAGGCGACCTCGAAAGTTCCGAGCGGATATCCGCGCATATCAAAAATTAAGGCATCAGTATTTTGCATCACTTCGAACATCTCATCAATCATGTTCGGATCTAGTTTAGTCAAATCGACATATCCGAGCCGCTCATCAAGTTTTTCGAATGGCGTTTTCATTACGGTGCTAGGATTGCTAGGCGCTAAGCGATATTTCCAGTCTCGTTGCAAACTGAGTGTTGAAAGCTGTCCATCTGTGCCTTCGACGGTGAGGCTGATTTCTGACGAGTGTGCTCCTGCAAGCAGGCGCTCGCATACAATTTCATTCAAAGACTGTGGAGAGGATGCTGAACAAAATTGAGTCAAAAAATCTATTCTCGTCTGCACAGGTATACCGTCGATAGCGACGATACAACTACCAACGTCGGGCACGTTGGTATCATAATTCAGTATCTGCACAACCGTTGGGCGAGACTCGATAATTCGACACAGCAATGGTGGGGACGCCGGGTCTAGCATTTGAGAATTTGCACTTCTGACCGTAACGTGCGAATCATTCAAGTGCGAAGTCAGTTTCGCGACAGCTGAATAATAAGCTTGAGAATCGACGGCAGTATCGAAGTCTTCGTAAGCAGCATCGACCGCCGAATCCCATTCGACGTCCATCAAAGCACGATAAGGAAAGAAGTAGCGAATGATGATCCAGATTCGAAACAGGCTAGCGAGTCTTTGGACTGACTTTGTGTTAGAGTTCGCATGGGAGTCAGCTTGGCTGTGCGAGGCATTCATCGATGCATGCATCGACGCATTCATCGATGCATTGAGATTCGATGTGCTAGAGTTGCGTTCATTATCTACTAGCCACGTTGAAATGGCCTCATATAACAGATCTTCATGCTCGTAGGTTCCTACATCGAATACTTTGTCTGGTTTGAAGTCTTCTTTGCCTGACGCGAAGCAATAACTTTCAAGTCGCAGCGACACCCTCAAACTACCGCCACCGTTAATGGTGCTCGCTCTAAAGTGCCCATCCACGAAGGTGGGTCCGAGTGACACAATCGTGGCAAGCCCAGCATCGTGCATAGCTAAGATTAGTGGTGAAACGAAAGAAAGATGATCGACGAGGAAACACGGCTTTACCGAAGATGTGTTAGCGGATCGGCAAAATCTGACTGAGTTAGTGGCGCACCATCCGGAATAAAAGTAGCCCCAGTCAGAAATATCTGATGGAAATCCCGAGTAGAACTTTGAACGTCGGACAGGACCTCGTATTTCCGAGGAACAAAAACAATCTTGCAGCACAGCATCTAGAGGGTCGGCCTGGTCCGCCACATTACGAACGTAACCACGCAAGTCCAAAATAATTCTGGTCGCAGCTAAACCTTTGAGCTGCTTATCCAGAGCCTCTATGTTCAAATCATCGCGAATCACAATTACGATTGCTCGATCAATCGCCTTGTCTAAACTGCTTCCGATCCTCCCGATCGTTTCGGTCGTTCCGTTTGTTTCCGTCTGTCCAGCCGCCACGTTCGGTGTCTCAAAACGCTCAAGTTCGAAATCCATCAGGGGCAGAACGTAAGTATTCGGATCATGCAATTCATCCAACATGGTCTGCACATTTTGCCAGTGTTCAAGCGGAGTTGTAGTTGATGTCGCTCTTGCTGCGGCCCGAGCAAAGCCACCAAACCAGTTGGTATCATTGTCCTGCAACCATGGATGAAAAAGGCCCACGGTCGCCCAAAGCTTGCCAATCTCCAGTATGCATTCTTTATAAGTCAGACTTTTCTTGGTGGTATCCATTTAGACGGAACCCGGAAAGTGGAACCCTGCTGCGGCTAGTTGAGCGAGTCGTTCGTTAGAAACCATAACGAGGGCGGCTATTCATTTGGCAGGTGGATTACATAGTCAGCCTGACGACGCTTATGGGGATCTAATCTGTACGCAAATCGCTTACCAGAAACTCCAGCTTCAGTGGCAGCAGATGAGTGCAACTCTGGCGGCATCGGTTCAAAGTCAAATCTGTGAGCTATAGCCTCAGCCTTACGCTCTCTCATGACTTTCTCTAGATCTCCACCTGTTTTCATTACGGTAATGCTGTTGATACCTCTCTTTTCGAGCAAGCCACTTATGGTTTCATCTTCTTCGGCGTTACCGAAATGGCCTCCCCCCGCAAACACAGCCACTTTCTTATTACTGTGAATCTGCCCTTCGATGATGGGCACCCAATTATCGTTCCGCCATGCAAGAAGCGTGTCTTCGAATCGTTTATTGTTGTCATTTTTGTTATCTCTTTTTTGCATGGGCAGTTTCAACCCTGACAGATTCAGAGGAGGATTGCCGGCTTTCATTTGATCGAGAATTCGACCAAATTTTTCAGTTTTCTCTGCGCTCCAGCCGCTGCGCCGTAAGGCAGTCTGCATGTCCTTGTTACTTTGGGATTTTTCTTCAGCACTTGCATTGTCATCCCAGAATTTATTAAAAGTGGCTTGGTCAGCTTTTGTCAGTCGTTCTAGCCCATGATGGAAGAAGTCGACGCCATCGCCCGTGTGAAAAAAACCTTCCACCGGCGGCTCAATTCCTACTGGTCGAAGTCCAGCTTTGATGATGCCTTCAACTATACCAGCGAGCCGTTCAGCCGTTCGCTGAACTGTCTTCTCATCGGGGCCGCCATCCCAGACTCTGCGAAAGTGGTCTACAAGTTTTTTATGCTCAGCGCTGATGCTCTCAGGCGAAGACAAAGAATTTTTCACCAGTTGAGTGTAATAGTCCAGCTGCTTTTGCATGGCGGCTGGCAGCAATTCGAGATCTATTTCCTGAACGCCCGCACGTTTCAGATCAGGCAAACTTGCAATAAAGTCCCGTTTTGTCGCAACCGAACGGTGGGAATCTCCAATTAGAATTGGACCGCTACCGGATTCATTAGCAATGCGGGCATAATCTACGGCTTGGTGATTAGTCGGATCGCTGAGGAACTTTACTAATTTCGATTGACTACTGTCGGCTCCAATTCTTTCTGGCGATTCAGAAACTCTAACGCCATCCGGGTATGTGCTTTTCTTGTGGACATCTAGATATTCTTTCACGACTGGTTGCTCACCCTTAGTCTCCGTTCCAGGTGACCGTGGACCTGGCTCATCGGCCGATCTGCTACGTCCCGGTTGTGCTGCTTCTGCCCCCCGAGGCGCGACTGGCTTGTCCGGCTGCGCATTACCACCGCGAGTTGGCTCTGGTCGCGTACTCGAAGCACTCGCCTGCTCTCCGTGAACCAGCGTAAGATGGCCGAAAGCTCTAAGGCTCAGATCTTGACCTGCTGAATGCTCACTCGAACGGTCGCCGGAACGCGCATGCGAAGGCAGCGGGGACTTCGATTCGACAAACTCATGTGAGAGGTTCACGCGTGTCTGGAATTGCACCGCTTCTGGGCCCGCAGTTGGTATTCTATCGTTTACCGATTCTGGCGAGCGGAGGCTCATGGCGACACCGGCCTTGGGACCACGGAAGTCAGGGAAGTAGAACCTCAAAATCTTATGAAACGATCGTTACACCTTCGTGACTGCTTCCACAGGCTCTGTGTAGGGGAAGGACTTAGTATGACTTACAGACAAGAAATTCTGAAACCCTTTTATGACCATTTGATTTCCCTTGGATTTAAGGAAAAAAAATTCGGCATAGCGATCGGAATGCTTGACCGGGATGGACTGCGACGGTTACGAACAATGACTATTCCGAAAATTCAAAAGCTACAGTTTCACAAGCAAATCACAGATGATCTCATCGATGTTATAGCAGTGACAGTAGAAGGAACTGCCACAATGTTTGAATTATCGGTAACTTTGGCTGTAAATGTGGAACAAAAACCAAATAGTGTATACGGAAACATGGCTGGAAAGCAGAAAAACAAATTCCCTGACATGTTCTAAATCAGTCCACGTTAAATGCGCACGGGACGGATAGAAACTATCCGAGCTTTCGACCTGTACTCTTAACCGTCGTGCTTCTTGATCAGCGCTGTCGCCGTTTCGGCATCCTGTTCACTGCCGAATCCGAAGCACGCTTGAAACTTGCCGTCCACGCTTTGACAGACGGCGAAGTTGAGATTGACTCCGGCATCAGCAATAGATTTGGCGATGGCATGTGCGAGTCCTGCTTTGTCCGCACCCTCGAGCACAAGGCATGGCACTTCGTGTGCTTCGGTCATACCGGCGTCTCTAGCTGCTTGCTTGCTCTTTTCGTCTATGATCGGAAACACTTCTACTGCGCCCTTTCCGGAAACGCTGTAGCCCATGACGATCTGCAAATTGATGCCGCTTTTTGCGAAAGGTTCGAGCGCTTTAGCGAATGTGCCCGGTTGATGATCGATTTCCTTTCTCCAGAGAACACCCTTTTTTATTGTAATCGCCATGATCTCACTCCTTTCTGAGGAAACTCGGGCTGGGCAGGCGCTGCAAACTGAGAGCGCTGCTATTTGACCGAAGTGCGGGTAAGCATATCCTATTTACAATCAACGGGCCGTAACACTTCGTCTTTCAAGGCAGAGAGAAGACGAGGCTGCGTCACAACCGATAAGCAGATATGTGATAATCGCTTCCGCGTTGCAGTTGAAAATATACGAAGCAAATTTCTTACCATTCCCCGGAAGTGCTCTACATAAAAATGAAAATCGGACATCTTCCGGCTTCTAAAATCGTCAAAGCTTTCAATGCGATTATGGCAAAAGATCTGGAAACCCACGGACTGCCATCAGGAACTAAAAATCGACGTGCCCTTCCTATTGCCGGTGACGATACAGAAGCGAAAAAGGTTGTTACCAGTCAGTTTGGTTTCGATCTTGTCGACGCTGGTGATCTTTCCGAAAGTTGGCGATTCGAGCGAGCCAAGCCCGCCTATTGTATTCCGTTTAATAGTGACGAGTTGAAAGCGGCCTTAAAGAAAGCAGAACGAACGGTGAATGTTCCCGAAGGTTCGTGGCGGCGCTGAAGATCGATCGCTGTCAAAGTTTGCTTTTCACGTTTCTGGCAATCGAGTCTTCGAAACCGGCGAATCGGTCCCAATCGTCTGCCAATGCACCGGGCATATCGGGAGGCGCTGTCATTTGCGTTGGTACCGATTGGGCTTGAGGTCCACGCGTCAAAGTTCCGCCTGCAGCAACATTGGCCATGGCAAACTCGAAATTGTCTTGAGCGTGAATGAAGTCACTCATACCCGGCATGCTCAAAAATGCCTGTTTTGCTTCATCGGCAATGGCGCCGGGTATTTGGCAGGCTTTTGCCAGCCACACTTTAGCCTCGTCAACTTCGCTCGTGACGTGGCTGTTCATGAACATTTTGCCTAGTGCTAATTGAGCTTTGTGATTGCCGTGATAAGAGGCTCGACGATACCAGTTCGCGGCCGTTTTGGTGTCTTTCTTGACGCCTTCTTCCCCGAATTGATAGATTTCGCCCAGATGTTCTTCAGCATCTGGAAAACCTTGTTTTGCAGATTTAGTGAAATAGAAAATGGCGGTGTGAACATTCTTCGCCACGCCTTTTCCGTTCAAGTACATGATGCCCATGGCGCACTGGGCGAAAGGACAGCCTTCATCCGCAAGCCGCTTGAAGTCGACCGCACCCTCTTTGAAGTTACCGGCATCGATTTCGGCAGCAGCTTTGTTAAGTTTCTCTTTGTCCGACACGTACGCTGAAGCTGGCGCACCGCATGTGGTGATGCCAACGACTGCCGTGAATGCCAACGCAATGAAAGGATGATAGCGGTGCATTGGTCTATCCTCATAGAATGTTTCTAGGAAGAATAGATCTTAGCAGACGGACTGGGCAGTGAAACGTGACAGATAGCTTCCGGCGGCAGATCCCGATTATTGAACTTTGCTGCTCTCTCCGAGAGATTTTTCGACGTCGTCCATGCCGCTCCATTTGTCGGCAAGGGCGTTTGGCATGTCAGCTGGTGGTTTCAACTGTCCGGAAGTGGCTGAGGGATCGCCTTCCAAATCTTTGCCGCCACCTTCGGTCAAGGTGCCGCCTACGGCCAGATTGGCCATGGCAAAAGCGAAATTGTCCTGGGCTTTGACAATGTCTTGCATGCCGGGCAGAGTCATAATCGATTTACGAGCTTCATCGGCAATTGAGCCCGGAACCTGTGTTGCTTTCGCTAACCAGACTTTGGCTTCGTAGGATTCATGGGGAGTATTGCTGGCCATGAATATTTTGCCCAGCGCCAATTGAGCTTTTCCATTGCCGTGAAAAGCTGCTTTGCGGTACCAGCTGGTGGCTAAGGCTGGATCCTTCTTAGCGCCGTCGATGCCGGTTTGATAGATTTCGCCTAAATGTTCTTCGGCTCCGGCGTAACCTTGTTTCGCCGATTTTTGAAAATAACTGATGGCTGTGTTGATGTTTTTGTCGACGCCGCGTCCATTCATGTACATGACGCCCATGATGCATTGCGAGAAAGGGCAGCCCTTGTCGGCGAGAACCTTGAATTCTGCTGCGCCTTCTTTGTATTTTCCAGCCTGAATGTCGGCTCCGGCTTTGTCTAACTTCGATTGTTCAGCCATGTATGCCAGCGATGGGGCACCACAGATGGTGATGGTCGATGTGGTGGTGAGGAGCAATGCTAATAATGGATTTTGCCAGCGCATGGTGAGGGTCCTCGAATCGGGGGTCTTGGATGACGGCGAAGCCAAGATTTTACCAGACACCGCCCGAGAATGTGAATATGAGAGGCTGAATTGAATTCACAATCTATGGCACAACAGCCTGTTATGTGGCGGACCGTTCGGTCTTTTGCATGCGGCGCGCCAGCGACTTCTTACGTCCGGTTATCTGAGTTCCAACATACATGGTTCTCGCCTAATTTCGCAACTACCTTGCTAGATGGGGCCGCGGCATGAAAGGGTGAAACTAACCCCAAGTTTGCATCAAGACTTGACCAGACGGGATCGGCATTGGGGTATTCATCAACCAGTTCGGCATTGTCGTTTATCAGTCCGTGTATGATGCAAAGGCAGTAAAATATCGCGTGGAATGAGATGTTTCGCGAAAAATGGTCTTAGACCGTTGCCGCAGCGTTTGAGGAAGAGATATGGAAGATGGCGGAGAATAAATCCGAAAACGCGCAAGTCTGGCGCTCTACTGGCTACAGACATCATGCTTCCTATGTTCCTGAGTTGGGCAAACCACTGCTCGATTTATTAGCGGTGCAACCTGGCGAGCGAGTTCTCGATTTGGGATGCGGAAACGGCCTATTAACCGCTGAAATAGCTGCACTCGGCGCCGATGTTGTTGGTGTAGATAGTTCTGAGGATATGGTTTCCGCTGCTTGCCTACTCGGAATTGATGCTCATTGTTTGCCGGCTGAGAGCATGGTGTTCGAGCGCGAATTCGACGCGGTGTTTTCAAACGCCGCGCTGCACTGGATAACCAATGCAGACGCAGTGATAAGGGCAGTTAAGCAGGCACTCAAACCTGGCGGACGTTTTGTCGCCGAATTCGGCGGTCACGGGAACGTAGCGGCGATTTGCACCGGACTCATCGCCGCGCTCAATGCGCATGGAATTGACGGAGCCTCAAGATTTCCCTGGTATTTCCCAACCTCTGGCGAATACAGTGATCGCCTCGCCGAGCATGGTTTCGAGATTGTTTCGATGCAGCTGATTCCTCGCCCAACACCTCTGCCAACTGGGATGCGAGGTTGGCTGGATACTTTTGCCAACCCGTTTTTCGTCGGGCTCACCAGCGATGAACGAGCGATGATAGTGGACGAGGTGGAGAATTTGCTAGCGCCAAGTCTTTGCGACCGATCAAGAGCGTGGACCGCCGACTACGTCAGGCTGAGATTTGCTGCGAAGCTTATGACTGGAACCCAGACTTAGACTTCGCAGAGTTTCGGCTCTGCGACGTTCTAAGCTGATATCTTATAGATAGAATGTCGGGGGTTCAGGGTTAGTGCCGGGGCAACAAATCAAGACTAGCCTCACAGCAGTGGGCATCGTCAGCAGCATGCTCTGTGTTGGTGCCGGCATAATGTGTTCATCGCGTTTCTCTGAACGTAATCCCGCTCCGTCAGAGTTGCATTCTGCCCGTGGATCAGTCATTGCCGGTAAGAATAGTTCGAAACTTCGAGATGAGTCAGGATCCAGTCGCGACAGCAAAGCTGTTTCGTTTATGCGAGACAAATCGCCAAATGATTTGTACGCGATCCAGGAGGTCGAACGACCGGTTCCTGAGCGTGGCTATCCAGAGCATCTTCTGTTCCTTTCAAGCAAGGGCAAAAAAGAGCCGCTGAAAATTCTGTCAACTGGAACCAACTCATACGAGCGTTTTGTCGAGGTACTCTGGTCTCCAAACAGCCAGATGTTTGTTGTGAACGACTGGTTTGGTAGCGATATCGCAAATGCTTATCTTTATCGGGTCGATGATTTGGCTCATCCGGTCGATATCGCGCAGAGCATTGCGCAGTCTTCATCAAATAAGCTCGACCGTGACAGCATTGCGAACGGTGTTCACATCTACCAGTTTGTGAGTAAATGGATCGACCCGTACACAGTGGAAATTCGCATAGTCGGAGACTATACGTCGAAACCAAACTACAGAGGGCGTCTTTTGGGGTTCACGGTTTATTATCTGTGGGACGTGCGAACCAATTCGATTAAACGTGTTAAGCAAGTTCCGGAGATGCGTTTTCCGGCGATGACATCGACGGGCAAATAAGTCAGCCGAACTAAACTGCTACTGTCCGGCTGTTGGACCATAAATTCCGGGAGCTGCTGATTGGGCGCCGTATGCTGCCTGACCAGGAGCCGTGTACATTTGACCCTGAACTGTGCCGAAACTATTTTGCGCGTTTTGTGTAAGCCCAGGTGCAGTGTTGTAGCCCATCTGCGCTGTCTGCAAATTTTGCACATTTTGTATATTTTGAACATTCGGCACGTTTTGCACGCCTTGGACCGGATAGCCCTGCGTCTGCATGTTACCGTAATTGGGCTGGGCATAAGGAGCGGCGGCGCTCGGTTGCCCCGGCATTCCGTAGCCGGACTGTCCGTTCGCAGCCGGGTAGTATTGCCCCGCCTGCGCAGTGCCTGGCACCTGCGCAGTGCCATTGGTATTGTTGTTGTTGTTGTTGTTCTTGTTCTTGTTCTTGTCTTTGTTTTTGTGACCGCCGTGCGGTATCAAACCTCTGATCAGCGTACTTCCCATCATGGGAACCGAACGCATCATGGTGTAGGCCATCATGGGCGACGATGCATACTGAGCGCGGGCAGGGGTCGGCGTCAAAGCCAAAAGGGAACAAGCTGCCAGTCCGAGCACGACCCGATTTCGCATTCGGTCTGCACGAGTTGACGATGACTGCTTGCTTTGCTGCTTCATATATACTTGCCTTTTCCGGTTTGCACCGACTATGGAAGGCGCGGAACTCGGTGCACTAACATAGTCGACAAAAGTAAATCATGCGGCTCACTCTCGCACAATGGGCAAACTACGCATTATACCGACTATGCGTCTTGGGCATTCTCGTTCTCAATTCGACGGACGCTGCCTTTTTCTCTGTCCGACAGCGACTTTTAAAGCGGAAAATAGCTCGCCAATGCACTGCTGCCTTGCCCTTTTGCCTTAAACTTTCATCTTGGGTGGTGCAAAAGGAACAGAGGAAGAAATGATGTCCAAGGTGTGGGTATTATTAGTGCTCTTTTTTCTAGCAGGAAGGGTTTCGGCGGAAGAAGGCGTTGTCACGAACGAGGCGAGCGCGCCTGCGCAGTCGACAGAAACTAACGCTAGTAACACGCATACTTTATCTTGTCCAAAATGTCACTGCGAGATGGAAGAAGGAGTTATCCTCTAGACAAAACTTACCGTACGACCTTCGCCCAAGTCTGGACGAAGAGATCAGTGATTAGTGTAAGTCGTTTTCTTGGTCCTAAGCGAGCCACCGAGCCTTTACGAGAGGACGACGGTTTGCAGTTTCCAAGTGGCGCGGTGGCGCAGATGAAGGTCGTTTCGACGTTTCGTTGTAAGAATTGCGGTTTTTTAGAGTCATATGCGAAGTAATTTGAGCGAGGATTTTCACGGCATCAAAATTGAAGGCGAAGAGCTTCCTTAGCATGGCCTGCCCTTGTTCAACGCCGCGACCGAGTCCGCTAATATCTGCGACGCACTTCAGAAGGTGCCTCAGAGCCAAGAACCGAACGCCAGAACATCTGTTGCTCTACCACCGGCTTGCTGCAATGACCTGTGTGCGATCTTGACCTCGCTGGCTGTGTGTTGATCGGCGTGAGCAACAGTTTTTGCAGCATTAAGTAATCTGCCGCTGGCGTTGTATAGATATTTCCCGGCGATGGCTCCCCCTACTGCGACTCCGACTACAACTCCTGCTACAACAAATTCCGGAGCCAGTGCAAATGCTACAGCACCGGTGAACCCGACTGCCAGACCGCCAGCCATTTCTAGCCCCACCTTCCCTGGATGCTGCGAGACTCGTTTGTATGCTCCGTCTACAAGATCAATTCCAACGGCCTCGATTCCGGGAATCATTCTCCTACCGGACTCGGCTATTTTCGAGAAAGTGTTTGATACCGACTTGTATTCTTGCGTCAGGCTGAGATTTGGTAAAAGATGCTTATGAGTGAGAGTTGCGCTCGGCTCCGAGCCAATTCTTTTCACGTCGGGATAATTGCCGTGAATTGCCATGGTTCGGGTATCGCCGTTGGCATTTTGGGCTTTTGGAATCTCAATGAAGTTAGTTTCGAATGCCATCCAAATCTTTCAAACCTCGGCTTGCTTCTGTCGGAACCACCAGTGCATTTTGCAATGATATGGGCTGTTAGCTTATTGGAGAACTGGTGCTCTGATGGTACAGATGTTGCATACAGAGTATGTTTCAGATTTGTTAAATAGCTGGTTGAGTTTCGCGTTTTGGCTGGCTTGACTGTTTTACACCGTTTCGCTTGCACAATGTGGTTTAATGAGACCGTTAGAATCGCTCTTCGCACGATAGTCTATGAAAGTTTCGAACAAACAGTTAGTGGCTGCGGCATTATCTGCGGTGCTCTTGTACATTTTGTTTTTGCCGGTGAATTCGGCGTTATACGATCTGCTCATGTTTCCAATTGCGGATCCCAGAACTCCGAATGTGGACGCTCAATTCGAACAAATGAAGACGTGTCATGTGACCAAGAAAGACGTCTATTTCCGCTCAGCGAACAAGAGGCTTTTGCACGGCTGGTTCTTAGAATTACCCTATACAAAAAGAGTCTTTCTTTACAGCCATGGCAAAGGCGATAATATCTATGGAAAATTGCACGTCGCGATTAATTTACTTCTGTGCGGCGGCTCTGTACTTATGTACGACTATCAGGGATTCGGCATCAGCGAAGGCAGAACTTCGGTGGATGGAGCTTGCGAAGATGCAGTTGCAGCTTACGATTATCTGATTGCTCAGGAACACAGGAGCGCTGCAGACATCATCGCTTTTGGCGAATCGTTTGGCACTGGTGTCAGCGGGCAACTAGTTCAGCGACGCAAGTTAGGCGGCGTAATTTTGCAATCTGGTTTCACTTCTCTCATGCGTGCCGGTCGTGACACATTTATCTGGTTGCGACTTTATCCAGATTGGTGTTTCCCCAATCAGATTATGGATAATGTCGCCGTGTTCACCAAACCTCATCCGCCGCTTCTTATAGTGCACGGCACCAAGGACCACATAATCTCATTTCAAAACGCGACCGATCTTTACGATAAGGCGATACCGCCGAAGTCGCTCCTTGTGTTGCCTGACGGCGGACATACTGGATTCGGTAAGACCGACAAGTTCGCAGTTGCTGTAGCTGGCTTTCTGAAAGAAAATAATTTGTGAGTGTGTGTGTGCCAAATGTCCGTATTGTCCGTCGATGATTTTGGCGCGAGAACGTGGTCCTGCATAAAGATGCGTCGGCTTAAAATTACCTTTGCCACTGTCACACTTCTGTTACAGGAACGCGAGATTATTACTCTGCAGTCTTTGAGGACACAAAGGTAATAAACATCGTGACTAATTTCGAACACTTTTCTCAATCTAAGGTCGAGACTGGCGATTCTAATACTGTTTGGGCCGAAGCGGCGCGACAGGCGAATGCCCCGCATGAGGGCGCGCCTCGCAGTCAACGAGTTGACGATATCGGTGACCAGAAAGACTTCGTGATACCACCTTTATTTCCGATCCAAAAATTACCCGAGGGAAGCGCTAAAAATATTTTGAATTCTGAAGGGCAATTCCATTTTTGGATCGACAATTCAACGACGGACAAAGATAAGCCGATAATTTACGGCGGCTATGGTACCGGACGGTCCTGATTGCTGCGGCTCACTTTGCTCACCGTCGAGGTGATTAATGCACTTAATGCGTGACTCTCATTGTCCGGCGAAATCTTCGTTATAGGCAGCCTCGCTATTGGGATTGCCATTTAAAGACATTGCGCCTTCATCGTTTTCGTTGAAGTAGCTCTGGAAAAGTAAGTTCGGTGTGTTCTTGAAAAAGTTGGCCATGTTGTTGATGTAGTTTGGATCATCTCCGTTGCCACCTTGACTGGAATCCCATAGCCCCCATTCATCGACGCTGAATGTTTTGCCGTTCTGCTCAGCAAATTGTTGTGTTGCATTCAGTCCCATTGGCTCGTTCAGTAGGTTGCTCCAACTCGTTGTATCGTAGGCATCGATGCCTATGTCATTCACGTAAGCATTGCCGGGATAGAAGCTAGCAAGCGTATCGCCAGCGGGCATGTTGTTTTGCCCGGCGGCGATGTCCCAGTCAAATGTGAAATTTGCACCGGGCACGCTGCGCATTGAAGTTACGGCGTTATCGAAAGCCTGAATATATTGTTGAGGGTCGGTGGTGGCATTCCAGGAATACCAGTTGCCGTTTGCTTCCCAGCCTAACCGAATAACCGAATTACCCAACCCGGCTGCGACCAATTCCTGACCCAACTGTTGGAAATTAGAATTGTCACCGCCGGCCGCAGCGTTTGCCAGAGTATCTCCGTTATCTTGCACTAGTGGTACTGCCAGGATGGGTGTGTTGTTCGGGTTCTGCTCTATCCACGGTTGCAACTCGCCAGTAAGCCAGGTGTTATCAGTAGCAACATTTGTACCGTCAGTAGCCGGCGCCAGCGCACTTACCAGCTGCACCGGTCCGCCCAAAGTCTGAGACGCTTGCTCGATGCCTGTGATGTTTCCCGAGTCAAGATACATGGCTAAAGATCCGCCTGGTAATTTGGTAGTGTTTGGTGTGGTGGCACCGCCGCCAGTAGACTCTGCAGGCGGGGGCGCACTGCTCGTGGTGCCAGTGCTG
>CAJCHQ010000422.1 GCA_903970295.1 Bryobacterales bacterium | reverse complement strand
ATGGACCTTTTGCAGATTACAGCAGGCAAGCGCTTCTGGTTTTCAAAGGAGAAAATGCCGCTGCTGCCGCGACGAAATCACATGATCAATTGCGCGCCGTTCATGAAACTCCGCCCCCAACTCGCTCGGAGCAAGAGGAAGAGCGTGAAAGCGAACGTGCCACCAAGGCAGTAGACAGTCAGACAAGCGCTAAAGAAAGTGCCATCTCTGACGAAGGGGCGAAGCAGGTCAAAAGAATCATGAACGACGCCGCGCAAAGAATCGCGGCACTGGAAACCGAGAAACAGGCAGAAATCGCCAATGTCACTGGCACTTTGCGGCGCGCTTTCAAGGATGAAGTGACGAAGCCGATCGAACAAGATTATAAAAATCGCATCGACTCCGTCCACAAAGAAGCGAAGAAAAAGGCTGATGAAGTCCTCGCAGACTGCCGAGCGAGAATTGCTGCCTTGGAAGCTTCTGCGACCAATTCGAGTCAGGCTATGGCCGATAAAAAGCGAAATGGTACTGTGCATTCTGTCCCTCTGGCGAGCAACCTCCACGTACATAATTACGAATCAGAAGATCAACCGACAGGAGATTTGATTCCAGCGATTGCCCAACCAGCTAAGGCGCTCAAGCCAACTGTCAAAACAGATTATCCAAATCAAAGATGACTTTTACGCAAAATGCTTTCCGTGCCTTGTTTCTGATCTCGGCTATAATTTGCGCTCAGGCTGGACCAGGAATGGCGGCACCAAGTGAGGCGGTGGCTAGCGATGCGAATCCATCGACTGGCGACGCGAAGCCATCCACTAGTGATGCGAATCCATCGACTGGCGATCCGAAGCCATCGCTCGGGGACCAAAAGAAAAAGCCCTCACAAAAGAACGTTTTGCGGGGTGGTGTCAGTCAATCGGAATTGATAGACAACTTGGAAAGAGTTGGCATCAAATGCGGTGTTATCGATGGCAAGCCTCCTCAGTTAGTTGTCGTCGACGTGCACCGAGGGACTAGCGCTTTTAATAAAGGTCTCGAAAACGGCGACAAAATTGGTGATGTACAGACTGCGAACGGCGGTCTGAACGTTACATTCACACGAGGCAATCAGGTCTATCAAGTCTTTTTGAGATCCTCTGCCATTCCTTATGAAGATAGATCCAATCACCATCAGCTCGAGACAGAAATTTCCGAGGCGGCGAAAAAGCGCATGAAGAAATTGTCTCTGTTGAATCTTAACACCGGTGATCTGAGCAAAGTAACGATGTTGGATGCAATAGACGGAGTACACATTGGAGCTTTGCGCCAGACAGCCGATACTCCGGCGATTCAACAGCAAACTCTCGAAGGATTACGCTGGGTGCCTCCTCTCGCCAGGGAGGTAGTCTGGGATGGGGGAGTGCGCGTATTAATCACGCCCTCAATTTTAGATCTTGACGAAAGTTTCAAAACAGAAAAACCACGCGGTGTCCACGGCGGTTACACCGCAGTTGCCGGGCTCTACATCGGTTCTTCTAATTTGATTGCAGTTTCGGAAAGGGTCTCGTATCGCAACAATCTTCCGCGCCTTGTCGACAGCCGAGGCGTGGTTTGTCATGAGTTTGGTCACGCATATGATTCGTGTTTGGGGCGCAAATTCGGCACTTTTGATTTATTCACTGCGACCACAAAATTCAAAGAAATTTACCACGACGATGAAACAAGGCTGACAAACGATCAGCGAAAACGTTTGGAGTACTTCACCCAGCCCGATGGTGCCGGAGAGTCGGAGTGTTTTGCGCAACTATTCAGCATAATTTGCAAGCCGGTCGAGAAAGATAGTGGCAATGATCTTGAGCTGGAGCGCGCTTTTCCGAAAACCAAGGAATTAATCAAAGCAGTGATGGCTAATCCGGCTATGTGTCAAGGATTGACAGAAGAGTGAAATATTCGCGCCGCGACTTCAGTAGAGAAGACTCTGATTTGAAGAACGCGAACACTTTGTATCGTCAATGGAAGAAGCGCAGGAGCTTGCGTTCGCGATCAATTTTGAACCGCCAACCTTCCATGAAATCTTGACCGATACAAGTGCCACCAGCGCCACCGACGCGCACAGTGAATTCTTTATTGATCGGTCCCAGGCGAATTCGCGCTGTTCCTACCCTGACTGTGAGGTCGCCGCCGACGCCGGTCATATGCTGAACCCCTGACGTTTCGATACCTAAAGAGTCGGCTGTATTTGCATCCACAATCGTAAACGCAGAGCCGGTATCGATAAATGCAACCACCGGACGACCGTTTATTTCCACCTTTAATATGTCGCGCGAATTCTCGATCGTGCATGGAATGTCATACATAGAACTGATTTGTTGCTGAGAACTGGCGATCGATTTCCTCAGATCGACGCGACCACCCTTGTCGTCGATTTCGTATTGATATCCATCAATGATGCTCTGTCCAATCAAGTTTTTGCCTAACGATGTGCTGGACGCTTCCATGGTTATTTGAATTTTTCTTGTCAAATTTCCTAAACGTACTTCAGCCGGCATCGCAAAAATCGGCACGGACTTACCTGCCCAGCCTTGTGCTGAGCCGGCTGGCTGAGCTTTATTGCAATCGACACCATTGGCTTCCAGTTGATCTCGATAGAAGAATGCGTCGGCTCCAGTGTCGAACCAGGCTGGCACGGGATGTCCGTTCACCATTAAGTTAACGAGCATGTGCCCGTTTGGTTCTTTGGTGAAATAAAAGCTGGCTGTGTCGGGCAGCGATTTCATATCGGCCGGTTCGCTTCGACTGCCACTTGTGGATGCACTAGCCCTCGATCCAATATCCATCGAACTTTTGACCGATGCAGTTGAAAAGGCTGCAGTGCGGCTACCTTCGGTCGATGTGCTAGCTCTGGTCGAAACAGCACTTCTGGACGCGGTGCTTCCAGGCATTGCATTCAGAGCGGTCTGAGCGTATTCGGCTGCTGCGCTTTGAGGCGCAAGTTCGATAATACGTTTGTAGCGCCGAGTGGCAGTGTCGGAATCTCTCAGTTGATACCAGCACAGAGCGTCATAATACAAAGCATTGACGTCCTCGGGCGACTTCTTGAGCAATAACTCGAAAGTGGAACAGGCTGTTCGATAGTCTTTCTTGTTATAAGACTTGACACCCATCTGAAATAAGTCCTCTGCCTGGCCAGACAGAGGAAAAAGTGCGAACGCACAAGCCATGAGCCACAATGAAAATGCTTGATGTTTCACAAAATCTCGCCCAAGAAGATTTAGGCATACTCCAATAGAAGCTTGGAGTATGCCGATCACTATCTTAGACTAATTGAACGCCGTTGACACTGCCTGCGCCGATAGTGGTCCTAAATGCTGTCAAACGTGAGGGCAGCGCTACGATTCGGGCTTAATCGGAATGTGAAGCGACTGGTGGGTCCCCAACAGAGTGGCCAGACCTGGTGGATTAAAGTCAATTGCAGTCACTTCATTTGTGCCGGGTTTGTGCTCATCCAGCGATCGTCCTCGTCCCATTTCTGCTGGAAAGATCCCAATGCCACCCGGATTGATTCCTGGCTGCAGCGGCACATCGAAGGTAGCGTCGAATTTGTCGGTGAAGGATCTCTGCTCGGAGGGCGTCATATGATTGATGTAATCGGTTAGCTGAGTCTGTATTTGAGTAGCCATCGTTTTGTCGGCGGATGTTCCTTCCATTCCCAGAGCGTGGAAAGTATTTACGGCCTGGTCCAGCTGCTCTGGAGTTTTTGGATGTTGGAGTCCCTTCAGGGTCTGCATCTCGTTCCCGGTAGTGTCTGCCATGTTTCGCCCTCCCCGCTTGAGTTAGTTAAGACTACGAAAATGACGTGGCAGGTGTGTGACCAATAAGTGGCAGAGTCGTGGCAACCCGTCGGAGAGCCCCGCCGGTTCAGGTTTAGCCAAAAGGGCGCTTCAACATCAGGATTAACCCTATCGATAA
>CAJCHQ010000421.1 GCA_903970295.1 Bryobacterales bacterium | reverse complement strand
GCTGACTTTCTTTGATGATCATACGACTTTTGGCGCCAGTCGGTAATAGCCAGCCATAAATTCACACGGCCATCCTCATGGCCACCATGCCGCTGCAGTAGCCGACTACCCAATCCAAGATCGGCCTCTTGTGGACTCGTGTAGAGCCAGAGTCTGCTCACCGATCTCACTAAGTGATTTTCTTCTATTGTCGGGTTTTCAGTCGCTCGTCACTTTCAAGCGCATATAAAGGATTGGCTTGTACCTGACACCAAATATGCCACCATTCACAACAAACCGTCACCGCTGCAAAACTAGTGACCGAAAATATATCAAGCTCTGCCGTACTGCAGAGGAAGATAGTTTTGAGAATAAATCATGATTCTGTGGGCGTCTCGCGCTGTAACGAATAGGCTACAAAAGCATATCGGATGAGGGCTCCTTTCTAGATCAAGTTACGTCTGCAAATTGTCACCCAAAGAGGAATACACAATGAATACATTTTTCAAAAGTACCATCGCAGTCGCATTCACAGCAGCTCTCAGCATGGCACAGTCGGCCAAAGCCGATGAGATTATCACCACAACATTCTCTGCACCCGTCATGGTTAGTTCGACTACTACATGTGACGCATGTCCCAAGATGGGGACCGGTCCTGGATTCTTAATCACTAACTCCAGCGGTCAACAGCTCATGGTCCAGTCATCATTGAACCCCAACCCAGTTTTATTCGTAACAACAGGCGCTACCATTACCGGATTTACTTGTAACAAGCCTGACGATTTGGTCACCCGTCGCGACGATTTGCTTGCCCGCATCTACGCCGAGAAGGCCAACGGCAAGCTTTCAGATGATCAAGCAACGTCACTAATTTCTGAAATTCAATCAACGTACGCAGAACGTGCAAGTTTACCTGCTGGTTGTGAAAATGATGTAGATCATGTCAAAGCGGTCAAGAAAATGTACAGAGATTTCGATCACATTTCGAACGACATTCTCAAAGATTCGAAACAAGGCAACAAACAATTGGCTGGTAATTACAATTACGTAGCCCTCTAAATCGACTGCAGCTTGGGGAAGCGAAAGCTTCCCCTATGGCTGTGGAAGCAACAACAATTACTACGTTACTTCAAAATTCAAAATAACGAGCACATCGCTACTTCCGGGCGGGCATATAACAGGTCCTAATTATGCGCCTGCTGCCAGATCGCGGAACTAACCATTGACTCATGCGTCCAAACTGCAACGAACGCAAATATATTGCAAAGGAACCCGTTATGAACGTACAAACAGTTTTAAGAATTGCAGCATTTAGCGCAATCGCATTGACTGTTCCGGCAGCTCTAGCCGACAGCTATTCAACAACTACGACAACTACTGAGCATCTGCCCCCCATTACCGAATACCAAACAGTCGCACCGGTGCAAGTTCAAACGACAACGATTGAGCGCACGGCACCTGTCACCGAAGTGCGCACGACAACAATCGAACGGTCTCCAGTCGTGACGACTCCAGTCTACATCACACCAGGGCAGAGCACTGTCACGGTCATCAAAGAGCGCAGACAGCACCACTTGATCAAAGCCCCATTCGTCTACGTCGACTAATGCTATAGATGACGTGCTCGTTCTGGCAAGTCTCGCTCCCAGGAGCTTCCAGACAGGGAGCTGAACGAGTAATCACGAATTATTCGTCAAACAAAAAAAATAAGGAACAAGCAGCAGGCTCCTTCGCTTGCTGCTTGTCTTTTGACGAACTGCCTGGGGTTCAGGTAGCCAATCACTTCTGCTATTCAATTATTTGTTTCCTAGTTCGCTGACAAGCGCACTCGCCAGTCCAATCTTACTCACTTCAGCAAAAGGTTTAACATCAACTATATCGAATTTTGCTTTTTGCTCGATCAATCTTTGATCTAGCTCCGACAAAATTTTGCCGCCGTTGGCATCGTTACCCACCTGCAGAAATGTAATTGAAATCTCTTCGCGGGTTCTCATTTGCTGGGTGGCATCGATAATCGCATAACGTAATGTCGATGGCTCATTAGGACAACCATCAGTGACTACGACGAGCAACAATGGCTTAGCAAGATCGCCCAATCGGTTGCGCCTGTCAAAATACTGGCGGAGCTGATTCTTTAGAGCAAGTGCTGTGTTCGTGTTGCCGCGAGGATGGTTGACTGTGAATATATTCTCGATGTCTTTCGCGTTGACATTGTTGTAGATCACAGTTTGCTCAGCGAACAGTTCCACGGTGATACCTGCAGGCAGAGCACCTTGCGTTTTTTTAGTCAGATCCAAAGTCTGTTCCTGACACCACTGCCATCGACTGACCGGGAGACAGGGTTGGTTGATCAAGTCAGAGGTAGCGGCATTCAGACTATCGGCGGCAGAAGCACAATCAGTCTTAGACATTGACCGTGATTTGTCTATGATCAAGACGACATCGTGAGTACTGAGTTTTGCCAGGTCTTCGGCGGAGATGCTGGAGACAAGCCGACTTTCCGTTGCAGCAACTGCGGGTCGTTCCTGGCTGCTGTCAATCTGGGGCACACCACTAAACCAAGACATCGGTTGACGAGATAGTTCGGTGAGCATCGCCGCAGAACAAGGTAACGATAGACAGGGAGTGATGATTGCAGCGCATACCCAACCAAAACCTTTCCGCCAGTCTTTCATCTTGTTCACTCTATGTTCGCGTCAAGGTGGTGACGCCGCGGGGTAGGGTTAGTTCCCCGATCGAGTGACTGAGGGTTAAGGGTTATGTCGATTGTCGTAGCTAATTTTCAAACCAATTCCGGCTAGAGCCGATACCACCCCGATTCCCTGGATTACAACCGTCGCCTCTCCGGCTGCCAGTCCAACAGCCGCTGCACCGGCCGCAACCGCTTCTGGTGCCACCACTGCCAGCCCAAGCGCACCGATACCAACGGCACTGGCACCCGCAATCCCGGCAGTGACTGGACTATCGTTGCAAACATCATGCTTGATCCAACGCGCGTTTGGATTATTGTCCGCATTATCCCAGGCTTGCTTGGCGGCGCCTGCAACAGCTGCTTCTGCATGCTTAGCCGTTGAGGCTAGACCGCTCTCTACTTGCTTCACGGCTCCAGTGATTGCCGACTCTGCTTGATGGACACCTTGATTCCACAGCTGTGGAATATCGAGATGAGTAGCATTACTCGTATTCTCTTTGGCTTCTTGTGTATTCAATTTACCGCCCGGATTTCCGTGTTCTTTTGCTTCTTTCATCATTGAGTGATACTGGTCATGAAACCTGTGACTCGCGTTCTCGTTGCGCTCACTGCCGCGTGTGATTTGATGTTCTTGGCTTTCGGCTTTTATATTCATTTGTCAGTCCTCATCCCGCCCTCAACGATTGGATTATGCGCACGCACTTTTGGCATTTCCCTGGCATTTCTGTGCACGTTTCTAAATCCACCTTCGAGGTAGACATTTGAAGCCAGCAAGCCCTAGCCTCGTATCTCGAAACCGCCACGAAGTCCTGAAACTAGCTCAAAGCCTGGCGGATCGCTTTCCCAACTCAAAAAGCTAAGCTCGTTTACAGACTTATTTCATCTCGTTGACTTGCATCGTGATTTTCTCAAGAGTCGCAGCTGAAGCATTGAGAACTTTCGCCTTTTTGAGCAACGGCCAAATTTCACTCTTGCGACCTAATTTGATCAACGTACGAATTTGCCCAACAATGAAATTAGGATCTTTAGGCGCCAGGGTTGCGCCGTGACGGAACACCGCAAGTGCGCGGCCATAATCTTCCACCAAACAATGAAGACCATAGTTGTAGTAGGCGACGGCATACCATTTGTACTTCTGAATCAAATTCTCATAGGCATCAGACACCATGCGACGAGGCATGTCTTTAAAGCGCATGAGATTACACTTGGCCAATTCCGCTTCAGGCTCCAGGGGACCGAGCGACTCTGCAATAAGTAAGCATTCTTCGACATGCTCGAGAAGAGAGGGAGTCGCCCCCTCACCACGAGAGTATGCAGAATTGAGGACAGCAGCTAAAGTACTGTAACCTCGCCCATCTTTCGGATGCGCTTTGATGAATGCCTGGGCGATCGCCTCAGGAATTTCAGGCACATCGTGACTGCTTAGTTCATGTGCAAACTTGAGAAATGTCGCATCGCCTGGATACTCAATCAAGGCTCGCTTCAAAATCTGTACGCACTGATCGACATCAAGTCTTGACCAGGCAGTGTATGCCGCCATCCCGAGCTGAGTCGCAGACAAGTCCTCATCGATCTCAGTCTTATCCATGGAAGTGAAAACTTGTGCTCAAATCAGTGACAAACCCAGACAGCATAACGACAATCCACATCTCCCATCAATATATGTAATCCTTGTATAGTCCTTCTCAGGACAGAGCACTTCAATCGTCGCCGTTCTCATACGGCTCGATTAAATGTGCCACTTGTTCTACATCAACATAAGCCTGCATCAGTTCATCGAGCGTCACTTTGACACCCACGAGATCGACCCAGCCCATACGAGCGAAGGCCAGTTGTGCGTCAGTCAAATCAGCTCCGTGCAGATCTGCTCCCTCTAAGTTAGCTTGGCGTAAATCGGCGCCGCGCAGGTTTGCCCCACGCAAATTGGTGTTCACGAGGACGGCGCCAGAAAGGTTTGCATGTTCAAAATTAGCCGATTCAAGCACTGCCTCCGACAAATCGGTGGCGACAAAACAAGAATTCGAAAAATTGGCGCCGCTGAGATTGAGGCCGCGCATAACCTGAAAGCTGAGATCAATAACGTACGTTTGCTGTCCATCAGCCGAGTTCAGTCGATTGACTCCGCCTGTATTGTAATTCGCGCTTGCAGCAAAACTTGCTCCGTTTGAAGCATTCGATTCTATATTCATTTGAGCGGTGTCCACCATGGTGCGAAAAGAGCGAATGATTTGCTCATACTCGAGTTTGGCCTTGTCGCATGCAGCCCTTAACTCAGCTAATTTTGGATCGACCGAATGCATGAGTCCCCAAGCCTCCGTTACGATGCCTTTCGGCATAGTCAGAGCTCAAGAATTGCCGCAACGAAACAAACCCGCCCAGGTTCGTCCGCAGTTCTTCAACCTGCTAGATCACTTATTCAATTGGATGCAGTGGCCTGCATTAGTAAAGAATAGTGGCAATGCTACTACTCGCCAGAAGTCTACATGACAACTTCGTTTTTTGCAAACTGATTTAATCTTTCGGCTTTTTGGCATGGGCACTCGCGTGCATTCCATCGCGGCGTTCACTCAATTTTGCCTGAGCCGAAAAGCCAAACTTCTTGAGTAAACCAATCAGAGTGGCACGCTCATTTGAGGAGAGAGCACCACCTGCCTGCTCGAGCCAAACAGTGTGCTGTTGAAAAGCGCGTTCGATCAATTTTCGCCCGGCCGAGGTCAGCGCTACATATCGGGTTCTGCGGTCGCTAAGACTGTTCTCTCGTCGAACGAAACCCCGCTCCTCTAATCGATCTATCGCTGTCGTCATTGAGCCGCTAGTCAATGCTAAGCGCCTGCCAATTTCATTGATTGGCAAAGAACCTTTATGCAGCAAAACTTCCAAAATCGCGAAATCTGACATGCACATGTCCAGAGAGCCAATTTGCTCCATGGCATAAGCGTGTACAGCCTCATATGATTTCCACAACACGAGCCAAACATGAACTGCACTGGTGTCGGATTTTTCCTTAGCCATTATTAAGATATCTTGAGCTCAAATAGCTTGACGTCAAGACAAATGATACCATAGAGCTATTAGATGCGCCACCATACAGGAGGTAGCCATGAGAAGCGTTTCTTCAGTGATTACAGCAACACGAGCCAAAGAGGGAGCAGGATTCTACGTCCGTCGGCCATTCCCGACGCCTACACTAAATCAGATCGACCCGTTCTTATTGCTCGATCATATGGAGCCGAATCAATTGGCGCCTGGTCAAGCGGAAGGAGCGCCCGATCATCCCCATAGAGGTTTCGAAACTGTTACCTACATGCTCGAAGGCAGCATGGTCCACAAAGATTCTGTCGGCAATGTCGGTCGCCTGAATCCTGGTGATGTCCAGTGGATGACTGCAGGTAGCGGCATCATGCATTCTGAGATGCCCTCCGATGAGTTGCTCAAAAACGGGGGACGTCTTCATGGTTTTCAGATATGGGTCAATTTGCCTGGCCGCGACAAGATGATCGCCCCCAGGTATCAAGACATGCCGTCGGAAAAAATACCTCTCGTGCACAGCGATAACGGCAGGGTTTCAGTCAAGATTGTGGCGGGCGAAAGTTTGGATCAACAAGCCGCCATTCAAACGCGCACACCCATTTTGTACTTGCACGTGCAAATGCAGCCCAATAGCACGTTTCAACAAAAAATTCCGAGTCGCTACAATGCCTTCGCGTATGTTATCGACGGCACATTGTTCAGCGGCGAAAATTCAGCAACGGCAGATCAATTGATGTTGTTCGAGTCTGATGGCGAACATGTAGAATTGATCAGCAAAGATCGGCCGGCCAATTTCTTATTGCTTGCAGGAGAACCGCTCAACGAGCAAGTAGCGAGATACGGACCATTCGTGATGAACACGAAAGCGGAAATCATTCAAGCAATAGATGATCTAAACTCTGGACGTTTCGGACGTATAGCCTAGTTTTAGAGGATAGCCAAAGAATGCCAGGTATTGAAAAGTTCTCCGCCGGCTTGTTCGCGCTAGTGCTTATTTTTCAAGCCTCGGTTGGTGCAGTCAGGGCAGCTAAAGAGTCATCTGAAGCAGTAAAAGTAACCGGGGTTGAGCCGGATGACAACATTACTGTTCAAAGTCCCAAACCGAATGCCATCCTGGTTGCAATTAAAAGCCGTTCCGGCAGCGGCCGAGCTACTCTGAAAAGTTTGAACAGTGACGGGTCGAAAAGTGTCACCCTTCGCTTTTACCTGAAAGGACTGGAGGGGTTGCAGATCTCGAACGGAGTGACTACCCTGAACGCCGCCGTATCTGTGCGAGACAAAGAATTGCAAATCCGCCAATGGAAGGGTGGTGACGAAGGCGCTCCGTTTGAAGACAACGACCCAGCGGCGATGAGAATTTCCATTGGCGGCGGCGAAGATACCAACCAGCCGCACTTACCTCTGAAGAAGGGATATTTCGAAATCGTCTTGCCGGGAAGTTTGTTTCAGGGAAAGCCGGAAGCAATCACATTGAGCTGGATCGATTTCTACCGTTGATTGCAATTTAATGTGCCCGTCATGAGGACGACGATGCAAAGTCATTGAGATACGCTGCTAAGCTCTGCGGATTTTGCTCGAGCGTGGTGCCTATACCGCCACCTGACGTGTCAAAGTAGGATTGAAAGGCAGTGTTCTGATTCTGCATGAAAGCCGCCATTTGGTTGACATAGTATGAATCGTCACCACCGCCAGGACTAGTCCCTCCAGCACTCTCGGACTGCACGACGCCCCATTCTGGCACGGCAAAAGGTTCACCCTGCTGTTGCGCGAAATTGGCAACATCCTGCAGTCCGCCAGACTCAGTCAACAAGTTATTCCAACGCTCCTGCGGTGACGCGCTGGGATTGGCAAAATCCCAGTCGTATGCGTCGATACCGATCGAATTCACATTTTGATTACCAGGATAGTATGCGGTGAAAGCAGTGTTATTGGTTTCACCGGCAGACACAGACCAATCAAAACTAAAATTAGCTCCGGGCACGCTCTTCATGGCTTCGGCCGCCTGATTGTATGCGGCGATGTAATCGGTCGGATCGGCGCCCCACGGATACCAATTACCATTGCCCTCCCAACCCAGTCGAATAACTGAATTTCCCATTCCGGCGGCAACGAGCTTTTGGGCCAGATCTACATATTCGGAATTGTTGGCACCACTTGCGGTTTGCTGCAAAGTTTGTCCGCTAAAAGTTAAAGGTGTGCCAATGATCATCGGCTGTCCGGGATTAGCCTCTTGCCACGGTTGATATTGTGAGATCAACCAGTTAGCCGTCTGCGGCTCCGCCTGTGTGTAATCGAGATAGTCGGAAGGGCTCACGGTTTTGCCTAGCTCTTGCGATAATTGCGTGGCTTCACTGTACTCACCAGCGCCGGTGTATGCACCGATCATAGTACCCTCATTGACGGTGGTGGCGGCTGGAGTTGAACTGACAGCTAAAGCAGCTGGAGCGGAGTTAGGGTTGGCAATAGATGGCGGCGCGACAGTATCACTGGCGGGATCGGTTGCAGTTTGGGAGGCTCCAGTATCAGTTATTTGGTTAGTGCTGGCCGGGGTGGAAGCAGCACCCCCAGTAACCTCAGTTGAATTGATCGGTTGAGTGACAACAGCGTTTGCCAAACCAGCAGGCGTAGTTGCAACTTCTGCTGAAGCAGCCGGCTGCGTGCCCGCAGCGACACCCTCCAAAGAGCTGGTCGAGGTTTGAGACGGACTGCTCAAGCTAGACTCTAACTGGCTAAGTTGCTGCATCAGAACCTGGACCTGGCTGTTGATTTGCTGCAATTCCGTGCCAACCATGCTATCGCTCCATGGCGATACCCCAGTCATCGAGGTCTTTGCATTGATCGAAGCAGCCTCGCCAGATTCACTGCCATTAGCAAGCGTCAAACTTGGCAAACCCGAAGAGTTCTGCTCGTTATTACTAAGCTGCAAATTCCAGTCCATTTTACTGGCCGGACTATATAAATCTCTGGCTATATTTCCGCTGTCGGCTCCGCGATCCAGAGCCGCCCGGTGACGCTGTCCATCATGGAATTGCTCATATGACATGGGTTCTCTCCAGTGCGCAGCAGGCAAGTTGCCCGAAGCTTCGTGGCTCCATACTTGAGTCTGCGCATTACACAGTTGGTAATTCGTGCATCATCAAGATAACGAAGGATTTGTCTAATAATCGTGAAATTGTCGCGCGCTTATCCACGCGCACACGCGTGAATAGCCAGTGACAAGCAAGTCGGTTAAGCCTGTTCGACGATCCGCTTCCAGGCAGGCCCTATTCCTTGAGCACCACCAGCGATCCTATCCATGGCAGCCTTAACTTCCAAACGTACTTCGAATTCAGGATCCTCGGCCGCTTTCTCGAGAAAAGGTAGCGCCTCATCTGTGCCCAAATCGGAGAGGAAACGAGCTGCTCGCCAGCGCACCAACTTATTAGTATCTGACAGGGCTCGACAAATATCCGGCTGAGCCGATACATCCCCGATATCTGAAAGCGCATCACCAGCGGTGCGGCGCACACCGGGCGCACTGTCGCTCAAGAGCACAGCACACAGTGGTTGAACCGCGCTTACTTCACCGGACGCGCCTAAAGCAGCCGCGGTCAATCTTCGCACTTGCGGATGTGGATCGTGCAGCGAGTCGAACAATAGAGAAGCGAAGCCAGTGCCATGACTCAATTCCTGCACCGCAGTCAAACGCCGCTGCCAGTCTTCGTGCTGCAACCACTCTTTCAGGGTAGCAAGCGGAATTGCGGGCAGTTCGCCTTTTCCTAATGCCTGCTTTTTAGCTCTTTCGAGAGCATCAGGATAAAATCTTCCTTCCAGTTCTTCGGTCAATTCTTTGGCGACATCGGCCCGCTCACCGTATCGACGTCCGTAATCAGCCCAATATCTTTCAGTCAAGAAGTCGGCGCCCGTCTCTGCTTGAATCGATTGAGCGGCCTCATTGAATCGAGCGGACAGTGCCGCTCGTGTCTCTCCGTGCGAATCGACAATTTTCACCTGCATTGGAATGCCTCGAAAGGTTTGCACTAATACATGTACTTGCCCGTCGCTTTCCGCAGCTTGGCGCTGAGATTCGCTTGTTGCTCCACCCTGTGATTGCCCAGACAAAAGCGCCTTGGCACTTTGCAGTATTAGCTGCCATTCGGCGCGAGGAGCTTTGTTGAGTGTGATGAAATCGCCACAAACGAAAACGCTATCGACGCCGTCAATCTCGAGAAACTGCCGCACAAATTCTGGACACCCGGCCTGGCGCGCCGCCGTGTATGTGACAGCTGCACCCAGCTGTTCCTCCAGATTCAGCTTCATGCTATTCGGATTGGGGGTAGTTTCAATCGAAGTCAGGCGCATCAGAGCATTGTACTCGATTCTCGGAAACTAATGACTCGCTTCTATTGCAGTAAAGGGACGATGTAGTTGTCGACAAATGGTGGCATGCTATTTCCTGAATGAGTGCCGAGATGAAGAAATTTGATCATCGACGGTTCCCATTTGATCTGGCGCAACTTAGCATATTCTGTGGCGAGCACCTCATTATCGTCACAGGCTTCAGGCGCGAAACCAGTCAATCCTGCGCTTTTGCCATAAACACCATCAGCCGTGCCAAATAAGGAAGTGCCAAGACCGAGAAAGAAAAGGTCGTTAGGCGACCAAAAATTGATCAAATCATTGCGCACCGCTGGTAGTGCTTGAATCAGGGGAAACTTCGGCGAGACAGCCGGCGACAAGAGGATGGCCCGATCGACTGTGTCTGGCTCCAGCTCGGTTAGCGCCCACAGCGCAACTGCTGTCCCAGCGCTTTTCGCCACAACATAGATACGATTGCCTCTATTTTCAGCATCGCGTCTGTAACTGGCGATAGACTGACTGAGCTCCGAAGCCTTCTGACGAATATTCTCGCGATTAGTCAAATCGGAAAGAATGCGCCCATAGCCGGTGCCCCAGCGAAAGTGCCGCACTTCATACGGCAACCGCGAAAGGCTGCGCCGCAAAACATGCGGCGTAAAACCGGAGCCGCCCGCTCCATCCACTACGAAAACCACGCCACTGTTAGTCGACACCATCAACTCTTCTAAGCTGGATCGCCCTTACCACCATATCATGAAGCGTTGATGAGAGCGGTTAGCTGGTCGCCCTAGAAACCTTTGGCTAGTTTGCGCAGAAATCTCGGAGTCTTAAGCACAGCTGTGCGCGAGCTGGGTCTGACCGTCCGCTTCAGAACCAAATGAGCACGTTGCGAAGCCATCCGAGCGCCCTTAATGTACGCGGCTGCTGCTTGGCGTCGCCCTTTTTGGCGGCACCAACCGAATCACCGTGGCTGCCTGGACAACAGGTACAGCGCACTTCACGTCGGGGTGAACAGTCGGGGGTGGTAGCACGCGATGTTGGGCGCAACCAACAAGAAACAAGCACAGAAGCGAGCCGACAAAAGCTGGCCCTGACCCGATTGAACTACGATCTTATCTAAGTCTGTTCGGAGGGCGTTTCGAGCATCGCTTCGTTCTGGGCAGCCGGGCTGCAAAAACTGCACCAGGATGCTGCCACTATGAACGGTGCTAACAACGTGAACGGCGGAATTGGAGCAAATTTATCGATTATGAACAGGGCCCATGATACGAGAGGCAAACTGATGACGAAGTTTCTCGCCCACCGAGAAGGGGGGCCTTGGCTGCGTAAAGAAGCCAACCAGATCCAGGCGCAGGGAATAACCATGAGCAGGTAATCCTGTGTGTGCGCGTGAGGACTGAAAACAAGCATGCAGACTATCGTCAGCGAGCAGAGAAATTTGAATCGATTATTCGGTTCAACTTTCTTGAATCCTTTCATCCAGAGAATAAAAAGAACGATAGCCATAAAAAGGCACAGCCCAATACAAATGCGATTGATTTCGGGCGAATCATTATGGGTCAATCTGACTAGCAACGACCTGATGTTTTGCTGAACTTCCGGTCGGACGCCACTGTAGAGGTTGGTGGCATACTCCGCATGCATAACGGTCTGGGGATAATCGAGCACATTTTGCCAACCAAGGATCAAGCCCGATAACGTAGCGATCGCTAAACCGGATACTACCGCGCTGATCAAATAACGCACTTTGCCCAGCACCAGACCTGCCAGTCCTAGAAACGGCAAATATTGAAACTTCAAGATCAGCAAGGCGCTCGTGACTCCGGCACCTAACGGACGTTTGCATCTGAGCAACCACCAGAAAATAATGGCGCACGGCACAGTGAAGAGAGCCAGCTGTCCCATCCGATTGCAAACCCAGAATGGATAGCAAGCAACAGTGCCGAGAAAGACATAGCCGAAGTCCTTGCGGGCTGGCAAATCCTGCTTCAACAACAAATAGATAGAAAGGAACACGAGAGCATCGCCCACCAGACACCAGACTCCCCAGGCCACGGGCATGGGCATGAATGGCAGGACGGTTGTGAAAACGAAAAGTGGTGGCGGATACTGGATGAACCAGGGCAACTCAGGTACGACCGGCGCAATCAAACTGCGCAGCACCTGATCTTGTAAATGGATATCGTAAATATTGGTGGCGCCATGCATGGCCATCCGCCCGATCAATCCGGCTGAATAATAAAGCGGAAAATCGATCAAATACGGATGGTTATCAATGTAAACAGCAAACATCTCGCCTTTGTTGAACCACTCGATGAATTTTCCGAATGCCATCAGAGCCCAGCAAGAAAGTGCGCAGATATAGGCGAAGCGCAATTTCTGGGATTTGGTTAAAGAAGAAGTCAATGGAATTTCCGGTTACGGACGACGGCTGTTTAAAAGGTTAAACTATTTCCATGCAAATGAGAATCTGGATCATCGCTCCCTGCTATTACGACGTACCCTCTTTCCTGGAGCTTAAGAAGCACACGCAAGCGGTAATCGCCTCTCAGTTTGCAAATGCTGACCTGATCAATGTGTTGATCGACGACTCTGGCGGGCAAGACGCGGCAATCAAATCACTCGAGCACGAGCAAGGACTTGTCATCGTGTCACCGCCCTTCAATCTCGGGCATCAAGGGGCACTCGTTTTTGCCGTGCGCGGACTCTCCAGCATGTTCAGGGATGGTGATTTGATTATCACGATGGATAGTGACGGCGAAGACAAACCCGAAGACATTCCCGCCCTACTGGCGCCGCTTCTGAGCGCACCAGAGAATTTGAGTCAAGTGAGCATTGCCCAACGAACGCGACGCACACGCGACACGGCCTTCAAAATAATGTACTTCTTTTTCCGCATGTTCTTTGTCACTTTGACGGGCACGGTCGTGCATAACGGCAACTTTATGGCGTACCGGGGTTGGATCGCCAAGAATATGCTCTTCCACCCGTTTTTCGATTACTGTTATTCCTCCTCATTTCTCACGCTCGGCAAATCGTTGAACTTCGTTCCCCTGGCTCGCGGCAGCCGTTATTT
>CAJCHQ010000420.1 GCA_903970295.1 Bryobacterales bacterium | reverse complement strand
ACCGAGTGTCGGTCCGATTACCGGAATGATTTCGCAAACGCCGAGAAAGCCGCCCAGCAACAAGGAATAATGTACTCCTAATGCCAAAAATACAGCGACCATGAAGGCGCCGAACAATAAGCCGAGCACGATCTGACCGCGAAAAAACATCTGCAACGTCAAATCGATATCCGTCGCAATAACGTTAAGCGTATCGTTGTACCGACCGGGAAAAAGTCGAATGATCGCTTCTTTTATATTGTGTCCATCCAGAAGCAACCAGAAGGATGTGACGACAATACTCAGTCCATAAAGGAGCCATGTCATCGTAGACATGGCGACATCACTCATGCGGCCAACGATCTGACTGGGATCTGGTTTGGGCATGCTGGAAGCCAAATTGGTCAAAATATCGATCGCTCGCACTTGAATCTGGGCATCGTGCAAGCGAGCTTCGAGTGGCGCCAATAGAGAAACTAAATACGTGATCGCTTGCGGTATCTGATTGAAGAAATTGCTCAGGAGTTGCGAGACCTGATATATAACTGCCGGTAGAACGACAATGATACTGAATGTAGTGATAGCGGCCAGCACTACATATACGATCAAAATCGCCCCAGCTCTGTTGCGAACGAAGCGCTCAAGCCAGTCAACGACATTGATGAAGAGATAGGAAAGCAATACGGAATAAGTTAAAATCCTGATGATGTCAGCGAAATATGCGCCGACTTGAAAAATCAGAAACAGAGCCAGCAGTGCCAAAACGAATACAGTCAATTGGCGCTGAATTACAACCAGCTTGTCGCTGCTGTCATTTGATTTCGGCGAATTGGGCAACTGATTAGAGACTGACATCTGCGTGTTAGTAAAGGATGAACGAACAGTCTAGCCTATTTGCGCGCGGTGCTCCGGGAAAGTCATGACTACTCGACCCAGCCACATAGTAAATGCCCAAGATCGAGTCAAAAATATTAGCAAACCGTTTTGCCCACCTTTGAGCTAGAGATTCGCCCGTCGAGACCAAACTGAATGAAAAAAACTCTCCTGATTTTGGCCCTCGTCTTTCTTGTCGCAGGCATATCCACTTCAATCGTATTTATTTCGCTATATGTGGGTGAACGTGGACATACACGCGCTCTGCACCGGCAGCTGGAAGATCTCAGACGCAAACTGATCCTGGTCGAAACAGCCGGACCAATGCCCGAATTAATGTCGCCGCAAAAAGTCTCGAAGCGTGTATTTATCAGCCACGTCGATGGAACTCCGGACCTGATAGGAATTGCCCCGACAGTGGTTTTTACCGGTGCCAAACAATTCACTTTGATCGTCTATCTGCACGGTATGGGTGGTTCCTTCTATGAACCTTTCATCTTTCCCAAAGATAAGCCACTCGGGCCAGCCTTGCTCGAGCGGGACAACAGCTTGATATTGCTTTCGTGCAGCTACCGCAATAAAGCTTCCTGGGGAGGAGACGCAGCACTCGCCGACATCACTCAGAACATTCGCGAACTCTGCCAGCAATTTCCAATTCAAAAAATCGTGATGATGGGCACTTCCATGGGCGGCTGTACAGTAATGAATTACGCAGCCACGGCACCACCTGATGTTCAAGAAAAAATTTGCGGCATCGTATCGGTTGAATCATCCGGTGATTTGACTGCTCTTTATCACGAATCCAAAGTTCTGCAATCGGCTATGACTGAAGCTTTCGGGGGTACACCAGAGCAGGTGCCGGCAGTTTATCGGGCCAAAAGCTTCCTCACCAATATTTCGCGCTTACCGAAAAGAGTGCGTGTCAGCCTCATCTCTGCCACTCGCGATGATATTATTCCGACCCATTTCCAGCAAGAGCTGCTCCGGGCTCTGCGAGATAACGGCATCGTCACCAATATGACTGAGGTCAATGCCCACCACCAAATTCAGGAAGCGGATCTCTACCTCCAGGCTTTCAACCAGGTGCGCTAGAGGTTGTCGAGTGGTACACAGCCAGAGCGGACAAAAGTTTTTTGTATGAGCTTAGTGGTTACCGTGTATCATACGCTTACATTAATCTCTATCCAGAAATCCGAATGCCAAGCGAAATCAAAGTCACAGTTGATACCGTCGCCTTCGCCATCGAGCAGGGCGTGCTCGAAGTATTGCTGATTAAACGTAAATTCGATCCCTTCAAAAGTCATTGGGCGCTGCCTGGTGGTTTTGTTGTCGACGATATCGACGAAACGATCGATCAAGCGGCCGCTCGTGAATTGCAGGAAGAAACGAACGTGGCCAATGTCTATTTGGAACAGCTCTATTCATTCGGCAAGCGCGGTCGTGATCCACGTGGTCGCACGATCACAGTCGCGTACCTAGCTTTGCTCAAGCAGGAGGAATTGGAGTTGAGAGCCAGTTCTGATGCCAGCGGTGTCGCCTGGTGGCCAGTAAAAGAACTGCCGGAACTGGCTTTCGATCATGCCGAAATCGTAAGCTATGCCCACAAACGCTTGAAGTACAAAATCGAATATTCGCCGGCTGCTTTCATGCTGATCTCGGAAAAATTCACCCTGAGAGATCTTCAGCTTGTCTACGAAGGAGTGCTCGGTCGCTCCGTCGACAACCGCAACTTCCGCAAGAAATTCCTCAATACCGGAGTCTTGCATGAACTAGACGAGACGACTCAGGAAGGGTCCTTTCGTCCAGCCAGACTTTACAGCTTCTCCGAAGACGAATTCGAACGTTTGCCCGATCGCCCAGTGTTTGTTTTTTAGATCCCAGGCTCTATGACCTGACTACTTTCCAATTACTGCGATAGTGCATGCGCACCCATCTATCGCCTTCTTTTTTAAAGATATCAGTGCAATGCGATTCCATTGTGTGGGGATCCTTGCCACCCATTTTTTTGATCGCAGTGAAACTGACAACCGCAGTATCGCCAGTCACTTGAGCATAAGGATTGTCGATGGTGTAGGAGATCAGAGGCGAATCTTCGTCCTCCATCTGCCTGATTTTATGCTTGATGTCTTCGAGGACAGCCGTTCTGCCCTTGATCAACTGCTGAGTCGCTTCGTCGAAAGTAGTGCAGTTCTCGTCGAGATATTTGCCCAGTGTATCCAGGTCATTCTCACTAAAAGCCTTGTACATGAGCTGAACGGTCTCGATCACTTTGGCCGATTCAGAGCAAGCCGGATGCGGATCGATGCAATTAATCTGGCACTTGGATGCAGACATGACCGAGCTTGATGCGCCCGTCTCGGGCAAACTGGAAGCGACTGACTGCTTCGACTCTTCCGCCAGAGCGGCTGTCCCCATCGCTAATTGGGTCAGGAGTACCAAACCGAACAAAGCTTGACTTTTCACTTTTCGACCCCTCTAGAGTTGAGGAAAAAACCTAATTACCGCGTCTGATTGAGAGCTCTTTCGACATCGCGGATGGCGACATCATTATCCCGCAAGTAGGCGTTGACCTTGTCCAGCTGTTGATTCAAATAATCAATCTGCTGGCCTAGTTTGTCCGCCGCTCCCTGCAGACGAGTCCTCTGCGCTAGTAGGGCATCGCGGGACCGATTGAGATTGTCCCATACCCCTTGTTCGGCAATGGCTGAGGGATTCAGCCAAGTCGTACCTATGGCCAGACAGATAGCCATGATACATACCCGTCCTCGCAGTCTCACAACTTCTCCTAAAGAAATTCGCCCGTATGCCGTGAATATATTACTCTAAATATGCAGGAAATGGTCAAGAATAGTTGCTTTCGGGGCGAGATCAGACAACAACTGTGTAATTGCACAGCCAGGACGCTTCCTCCTCGCTCTAGTATGATTGCATAAAAGTCGCTTCTGAACGGGGTTTCACTGTGGTCATCACTGCCAGTCAAATGGAGCCAATTTTAAGAGAGCGCTTCGGTCTCCAGGAATTTCGTCCCAAACAGAAGGAAGTGGTCGACTCGATCCTCCAGCAAAAACACACCCTCGGTTTGCTGCCTACGGGTTATGGCAAGTCTCTCTGCTATCAGGTACCAAGTCAAATTTTGCCGGGAGCAACTCTGGTCGTTTCTCCCTTGATTGCTCTCATGCAAGATCAATTGCAAGGATTGCAGCGGCGAGGCATAGTCAACGCCACCTTACTCAACAGCGCAATCTCACTCG
>CAJCHQ010000419.1 GCA_903970295.1 Bryobacterales bacterium | reverse complement strand
TTAATTTCAAATTCATATCACCGGCATATCACCAGAAAAACCACCAAATAGTTGCCAGTGCTATAATTCTATTCCAAGCTGGCTTCAAAATCGACCCAGGCAGATGGAGCATATCACGGACTAATGTCTCGAAACGAAGCTACATTCAGTAATGCGTACGTTGACGGTCTGAAACCGTCTCCAGACTACAAGCGTGTCTATCACTACGACACAAAACAGCGTGGGCTTGAGCTATGCGTCAACCCGAGCGGCGTTAAGTCGTTCGCCGTATATAAATGGATATCTGGCCGTCCGCGGCGTGTTCAGTTAGGGCGCTATGACCGCCGCGCGCTGCATGGTCCAGACTTTGATCGTGACCCGCTCACGGTGCTGGGTAACAATCCGACGCTGACCGTCGACCATGCCAGAGAGTTGGCAAAAGCAGTCATGTTGCAATTGGCTGCCGGCGAAAAACCGCGGCAGATCAAACGCAAGGAAGAACTACAGGACATCACGCTCGGCAAGCTCTTCGACGAATACATTGATAAGTACGCAATGGAGCATACAAAGACGTGGAAGGAGATGCAGGATTGTTTCGAGCGATATCTGTCCGACTGGAAAAAGCGGCCGATCATTGAGATCAGCCGCGGCGATGTCCAGCAACTCGTTAACAAACTCGGAAAACAGAAAGGACATACGACGGCGAATCGCACTCTTGAATTGCTTCGTGCCGTGATAAACAAAGGTAAGCAGTGGTCCTTGGTGCTGGGAGAAAATCCGGCGGCGGGCGTGTCGAAATTCAGACTCAAGGCGCGGCAACGCTTTGTGACCGATGACGAACTACCGCGGCTGATGAATGCAATACAAGCAGAAGAGAATGAAGAGATTCGCGGCTATGTTCTCTTCAGCCTCTCAACCGGCGCGCGCAAGACGAATGTCCTGGCTATGCGCTGGGATCAGCTTGATTTGGAGTCGGGCATGTGGACGATTCCTGATACCAAAAACGGTACCAGTCAAACGATTTTGCTAACGCCTGACGAACTTGCCATATTGAAGGAACGGCACGAGAATCGCAAGAGCTTAGAGTGGGTGTTCCCGGGACCAAGTAAGAGGGATCACTTGAAAGATCCGAAGAAGGGCTGGGCTAGAATCTTGAAGCAAGCAAAGATCAAGGATCTGCATTTGCACGACTTGAGGCGGACCCTTGGCAGCTATATGGCAATGACCGGTGCAAGCCTGTCAGTAATTGGAAATGCCCTGAATCATAAGGAAGTAAGCACCACGCGCAAAGTGTATGCACAGTCTGCATGGGAAGCCGAACTCGCAGCTCGCCAGCGCGCTCACGAGAGAATGTTCAACCATGAACAGGTTCCAACTGAGAGCAAGGTCGTGGAAATCCAACGGGCTGGAGTCGAATTCTAGCCGAGCACCGGAACGCCTGAAGCCGAACTAGTACAATTGTCACGCGCAAACCCTTCTCCTAACTGGACAATGCAGGAACCTGCTCTCTGTAAATTGCTGGACCAATTACTCGCCCTACCAAAGGAGAGCGAGTGGTTGGAATTCAAGCATAACAACGAAGAGCCGAGGCTAATCGGTGAGTATATATCTGCCCTGTCCAATTCAGCCGTCGTGCAGCAGCAACCCGAAGCGTTTATTGTCTGGGGAATTGAAGATGACACCGCCAACGTAATAGGAACGAAGTTCGATCCTGCGCGGTCGAAGATTCACGGTCAAGCGCTGGAAATGTGGCTAACGCAGAAACTACGACCAGCACCACTGTTCAAGTTCCGCTCGTTCACGTATAAGGGCCACCGCGTAATACTGCTTTCCATTCGCCCTATTAAAGACATGCCGGTCAAGTTTGATGGTATGGCGTACACTCGTTTGGGTAGTCACAAAACACGACTGGAAGATCATCCGGAGCGCTTAAAGGAGTTCTGGCGAATTGCTGTTGGAGAGCGCTTTGAGGAGCAAGTAGCCAGAACTAAACTAAGTGACGACGAGGTGCTTAAGCTTCTCGATGTAGCGGCCTATTACGATTTGATCAATCAATCTCTGCCTGATCGCCAAGCAATTATCGATCGCATGATCGGTGAGAAATTCATTTTCAGGCAGCATGATCATACTTTTGATGTCACCAACCTTGGTGCCATATTGCTTGCAAAGAACCTTGCTGATTTCGGAGCGTTGGCGAGAAAAGCGATTCGGGTCATCTTGTACAAAGATAAAACTCGCATACAAACTGTAAAAGAGAAGATGTTTGACCGGGGATATGCTGCCGGGTTCAAGGAAATCATTTCATTTATCAACGACCAGGTGCCGACAGCTGAGAAAATTGGGCCGGCGTTGAGAACCGAGGAAAAGGCATTTCCAGAAATTGCAATTCGTGAGCTTGTTGCAAATGCTCTTGTTCACCAGGATCTAACAAGCGTAGGCGACAGTCCAATGGTGGAGATTTTCGAAGGCCGTATTGAGATAACAAATCCAGGCAAGCTCCTGGTAGAGCTTGATCGCATCATTGATGAGCCACCGCGAAGCCGGAATGAGCTGATGGCTTCCGGTATGCGTCGGTTTAGCATCTGCGAAGAGCGCGGCAGTGGAATAGACAAGGTGGTCGATGCAGTCGAACACTCGCATTTGCCAGCTCCTGACTTTGTAGTCACGCAAAATCATTTCAAGGCGGTGCTTTTTGCTGCCCGTCCATTCGCTGCAATGTCAAAAGAAGATAGGACCCGAGCTTGTTATCAACATGCTTGCCTCTGCTATGTCAATCGGGTTGACATGACGAATGGTTCTCTGAGAGCGAGATTTGATATCGCGGATGAAAACTATCCGATGGTATCAAGAGTCATCAACGAGACCCTTGAAGCGAAGTTGATCAAGCTGAGAGATCCAAGCAGCAAGTCGAAGAAGTTTGCAAGGTACATCCCTTTCTGGGCCTAAACAGGCGCTTTATGTAACTGGAGCTCCTGTTGGGTCGACAAACAGCCGTCTGCTAAGAGCCACAATGCTGTGCCAGTCAACCTTTCGGGGATCTGACTTTATGTAATGGCTATGTAACCGGAACATTAAGTCGATTTAAGCTTGAGGCTTGTGTAACCAGCTTGTCGATTGACGGCGAATAATTCTTCTACCGTCTTCAGTCTCCCTCATACAGTGCGGCTTTTCGGATTTGAGTCTCATGTAACTGTAATCCTTTAATGTTACTCGCCGAGAACGCAGACGAGCGGACAGTCCGGATCGGCAGAGCGATTCCGGGTTTCGCTATACGCCACACTGCGCGTCCTTGCGCCGTTTTGGAAGTTTTCCTAATTTTGCAGGCGGGCCTGCAAAATTAGCTCATTAGCTTACAGCGATTTTGGCTGCGCCTTTTTCGGGACTAGGGCATAAATGTGTAGGAGCAAGGAATCCTCCGCGCGCTTGTATGGAAGGTCAGTTGACACTACAGAGGATTGACCTGCGGACTGAAAGAATGACAGCTAAAGTAACCAGAAAAGAAATCACGGATCGAATACTTCAGTGGGGCAACCGAGCGGACATGGCTCGAAAGCAAGGCAATGATGATCTTGTGCGTTCTGCACTTGAACATCAGATGGAGTGGCAAAAGCGTTTGGATGAACTTGAACCCGAGTTCGAGGGAGGGGACCAGGCACCGCCGAACCCTTCGGGCGTACCTCGCATTCCAAGGCCGATCAATGGAGGAGCCGGAGTGGCACTGCGTGTTCCAAAGCCAGAAGAAGATCACGACTAGTTGATCATATTGACATAGCCGCGTTTGACCGAGACCCAAGACCATTGAGAGAATTTGGTGATGGCTGCTTCGAGAGTTGAAGGTTTTATGACTCAATTGGAAGAGAATGGCTATGCCCTGCTCTCCAATCTGCTGCCTGCAACGGAAGTTGACGCATTGCTGAATGCGATCGAGAACATGCGCACTCGGCAAAACACCACCTGCGCTCCAGGAGTGCGGCAATTGCTTAAACACTGCGACGCAGTACGTGCCCTGTCGACGGAGACGCCTTTATTCACTCTGATTTCTGAAGTGCTTGGCTATGCCGCAAGGCCGGTCCGCGCAATTTTGTTCGATAAATCGCCTGCCTCCAACTGGTACGTCACATGGCATCAGGACTTGTCGATTCCAGTAAGGCAACAGCTTGACGTACCAGGCTTCGGGCCCTGGTCAATCAAAGAAGGGGTCATTCATGTTCAGCCTCCAGCGAACGTTCTCGAACGAATGTTGTCCGCGCGTATTCACCTCGATGATTGCGATCTGGAGAACGGTCCAATCAAATTTATTCCTGGATCGCACAAGTTTGGCATTCTGGGCCCATCTGATATCACCTCATGGAAGACAGAGCATGAGGCGATCTCGTGTGCAGCCAATCGTGGTGATGTGATTCTGATGCGACCACTGATTCTGCACAGTTCGTCGAAGTCAGATAATCCCCGAAACCGACGCGTTTTACATCTGGAATACACAAGTGCGAAGCTGCCTACAGGTTTGGACTGGGCGGAGGCTTAACTGAGATGGGACTTGATTCTGTTGAGCTAGTTATGGCAATAGAGGAAGAATTCGGCATCGAGATTCCTGATGCCGAAGCGGAGAAAATAACTACCGTCGGAGAAATGTATGATTTTCTAAGAAAGACCCTGCGCAGCACGCCGCCCGTGCACTGCATTACGCAGCGAATGTTTTATAAAGTCAGAAAGGCAATTATCGAAAATTACGGCGTGCCAAAGAGATCCATAACGCTCGACTCCACGCTCAAGGATCTTGTGCCGCAGCACGAGCTAAAAGATGCATGGCCCTATCTCGATCTTTTTGCACAGTTAGAATTTCCGAAACTCGAAAGAGATTGGTGGCCTATCGGCCGCCGCCGGAGTAGCGCTGATGGACTTACGCTGCGTGAGCTTCTCACGGCGATGGCAACTCTGAATGCCGCAGGACTGTTAGTTGAGCCAGGCTCTGATGAAGACATCTGGGTGCGGCTCACAAACGTGATACATCAACAGATCAATGTTTCAGTGCATGAAATCCAGCCCGACGCTTCATTTACTAGGGATCTTGGAGTAGATTGACGCGCGAGCGAGAACAGCAAATGACTTAGTCTTCAGGTAGCATCAGGTTGGGTCGAGGACTTATTCGTATGACAGATCTAAGCTGCTCCTTTTGTCACAAGCAACGACTGCGCGTGGAAAAGCTCATAGCAGGAAATTCAGGAAACATTTGCGATAGATGCCTAGCACGTGGCACAGAAATGAAACCCGGGCTCGAAACACAGTGCATTCTCTGTGAGAAGGAGAGCGCAAAGATCGGGCAGACCGATTCAGCGGTAGGGGTTTGCGCAGGTTGTGTAAATTTGTCGAAGGAAATTTTTGAAAAACTCTCTCCAGGTCAGACTTGGATTGTTCGGACAAATAAAAGTCCAAGATCATGCAAACGACCGTACAGTCATGAAGAAAGAAAAAGTTTCTATGAATCCGCACTTAGGCAGTTGCCGAAAACCCAGATGACTGAAAACACCGGTGACTTGCTCGTTGACCTGCTTGAGATAAAACCATCTAAGAAGCTAATCGGCTATGCCAGGAAGTGGATTCACCAGTTTCCAAATCACGAACAAGCACCGGACGTGCTCTCCTTTTGGCTGAAGCAGTTTCCCTCGAAAGAATCGTCTGATTTGGCGGCGCGGTATTTGAAGGAGCATGAACCGCTGAATGAACTGCATTGGCTGATTTTATCGGTGAAGCGAGGTAAAGGTTCCCCGCGATTGGACCGAATCGTTTCTGAACGCCTTGAGCAGGCTCCTCAAGACGACATCTGGTCCCGCTGCTTAGATCCCTATCATGCGAGATCTAAGTTCGCCAATAGATTAGCGTTGCGCTGGTTGAAATTGAACGAAGATAACCCGAATCTGCTAATCATGGGATTTACGTATTTTGCCGATTCGCCAGATGTTGTCGCCGCCGTTTTCAAACATCTTCGCAAACACGGCTTCGCGCGCGAGTATAACGAGTGGGAAATTCAAGCGTTGCTGGATAAAGCACGTGATTTCAACATGTCTATATTGTCGAGCGTAATTAAGTTCGCGCGAGTATGGCTTGGCGATCATGCCGAACACAGGATGGCTTCACACGCTCATGCGGGCATGATTCACGCATCTGATGCTAAAGCAGATATTGAAAGAGCAAAGCAATGGTTTCTCAGCCACAAGTCTGAGCATTCGTCGTTTCTTGTTTTGAATGCCCTTATGTATCAGAGAAAGAGAGCCAACAGGAAGCCGGATCAGTTCGCCATAGAGCAAGCAAAACTGCTAATTCGAAGTGGCCATTTTGAGCAGAGTCCTCCGGCGTTGATCGGAACATTGCTGCGCGCGTCTCCAGATGACGAGACGATCACGTGGGCGAAACAGACTTACGAGAGAACAAAGCTTGATTGGATCTTAATCGAATTGTTGCTTGTTTCGGCAGACAAGAAGCTGCTTGAAAAGGCGGAACAGCGGATGCCAAAGTTAGTCGGTTCTTCAATCGAGCATGAAATGTTATACGCGCTACTCAAGAAGAATCCAACTAACTCGCGGACAAAACGGTTCGCCAAGGCGTGGCTTGCGAAGCATCATCGGCATTCGTGGGCAACAATGATAAGTTCCCAAATGTGACCGATGACGACATCAAGTGCGCTCATGTCATCGGCGATCTAGATCCGCGCGAATATGGCGATTGTGGCGCGGTCTGTAAACATGTATATCTGAAGCGCATCCGCTAATCATGCGAAGTGCTATCGAGATCTGGCAAAAAGAATTTTAGAAAAAGTGAAAAGAGAAAAGCTCAA